>CABQJX010000005.1 GCA_902464595.1 uncultured Lachnoclostridium sp.
TCTCCGAAAACGAACCAAAATGACGTGGACGTAAATTTTCAAGTTTGTTGGTATTACACACAATAAAAACGAAAATTCAGGTCCCTTTGGGGCCTTTTATTATACATAAAAATACATTTAAAGAAAGAAGGAATATTTATGGAAGTACAAAACTTGATACAGTATGTATCGTATTTGCTGATTGCCATTGGAATAATGGCATTTTTGGTATCAGCTATCACTCAGGTTATTAAATCTTGGCCCGGTCTGGACTCATTACCAACATCTGTGGTAGTGATTGTGTTGTCGTTAATTTTATGTCCAGTAATTTTTATTGCTTTAATGTCATATCTGAAGCAGCCGATAGAGTGGTATATGTTAGTAGCCTGTTTTTTAGCTGCATTTATGGTTGCTCTTGTAGCTATGGATGGCTGGGAACGTGTCAAAGAAATATGGAACAGATCAAAATACAATAAAGAGAGGTAAGACTATGAACTATGTACTGCCAAATGAGCCATGGAAACCCATCAATGTTAATGAAATACCGGAAATTGAAGAAAAGTTAAAACACGCACATGGGCCAGAGATTCTGGAACTGAAATCTTTATATGATGGCCCGGATCATGGTTTAGACTATCATGAGGAAACAGGAAAGTTTACGATTGCCAACGGTTGGCATATCGAAGCCAACGGTGATATTGTAAGAGATTAAGAAAGTGGTGGTAAAAGTGAGAGATATTACCTTATGTCATCCGCGTTTACAAGTATTAGCCAGTACTCTTATTTCCGAATGTAAGGCACAGGGCTTAATCATAAAAATTGGTGAAACCTTACGCACAGTAGCTGAACAGGATGCTTTATATGCACAGGGAAGGACAGAACCTGGAAATATTGTCACCAATGCTCCGGGATACAACTATAGTTCTTATCATCAGTGGGGAACCGCATTTGATTTTTTCAGAAATGATGGAAGAGGAGCATATTATGATAACGACGGATTTTTTTCAAAGGTTGGAAAAATCGGAATATCATTAGGGTTAGAATGGGGAGGTAGTTGGAAAAATCCAGTAGACAAGCCTCATTTTCAGTTACCGGACTGGGGGAGCAGCACTTCTGGTATTAAAAAGTTGTATCCTAATCCAGAGGTATTTATGCGAACTTGGGAAAGTGCAATTCCGATTGGCTGGATTAATACACCGAATGGGTGGTGGTACCATACAGGTAATGGATCATATCCAGCGAATAAATGGGAAGTAATTAACCATCATTGGTATTTATTTAATCCTGATGGTTATATGTGCACTTCTTGGCACCGTTGGAATGGAGTGGAATGCGACCCTTTGGATGGTTCTGGAGATTGGTATTATTTCACCCCAGATGGTCCGTTAGAAGGTGCCTGTTGGCATACTAGAGATAATGGTGCACAGGAAATCTGGTATGTAGATTAGGTTAACAGCCATCCGATCACCCCTTAGAAAGGATGGCAAAATGAACAGTTTTATTGGATGGATTGGTGGAAAGAGAGCTTTGCGTGAAGATATTCTTGCATTATTTCCAGAAGATGTGGAGCGTTATATAGAGGTTTTTGGAGGAGCAGGCTGGGTACTTTTTGGTAAAGAAAAAAAGAAAAGTCAACTGGAGGTGTTTAATGATATGGATGGGGAACTGATAAATCTTTATCGTTGCACAAAATATCATTGTAATGCCTTACAGGAAGAGTTACAGTGGCTTTTATCTTCCAGGGAATTATATTTTGATTTTAGAGATCATATGAAGTGCCGTGGTTTGACTGATATTCAGCGGGCTGCCCGTTTTTACTACTTAGTAAAAATTAGTTTTGGAAGTGACCGGAGGACGTTTTCAACATCATCAAAATGTATTGACCATGGGATAGAGTATCTGTCTAAAGTAAAGGAACGGCTCAAAGGCGTTGTGATTGAACAGAAAGATTTTGCAGACCTGATTAAAGTTTATGATAGGGAAAGGGCATTGTTTTATTTAGATCCGCCATATGTAGGAACTGAAAAATATTACAATGTTTCTTTTTCTAAAGAAGACCATTACCGTTTAAAAGAGGTTCTGAAAAAGATTAGAGGGAAATTTATTCTTTCCTATAATAATGATATATTTATTCGTGAGTTATATTCTGAATATAGCATTAAGGAAATCAATAGAAAGAATACATTACCATCAAACGGAAATCAGAATGATTATGCCGAACTAATCATAACTAATTTCTGATAGAATGTATCAGTTTTGGTTAGGATGTAACAAAATCAAAAAAAGAGCGTATTTCAGCGGTAAAATCGAACCAAGGGGTGATCGGATGATAAAAATTCGTCTTTCACGGCTTCTTGGTGAGAAACGCTGGAGTCAGGCTCAATTATCTCGACTTACGGGAATAAGGCCTAATACAATCAGTGATCTTTACAATGAATTTACTGAGCGTATCAGTTTAGATCAGTTAAATCAAATCTGCAAAATATTAGAGTGTGATATTGCTGACTTATTAGAGTACATTCCAGATAATCAAGATCCAAGAAAATGAGTACAAAAAAGGGCGTTTAAGAGGGAATAAAATACCTTTTAAATGCCCTTTTTTGCATTTTGTGCGAAAAATTTTTGCATTTTACGCGAAAAGCTACAACAGGGCTGTTTGCAGCTATGGCTTTTTCCAGTCTGGATCGATTAAAGGAATATGGAGACAGTCATTCCATTGAAATCCTTTTGGTGGATGAACGGTCCCGCAGTGCTGTAGGGGATGTAAAGGCAAAACAGATCATGGTACTGAATGACGGGGAGATAACAGAAGAAAAGAAAGCTCGGGAATTGATTCCTGTTATTTACAAATTTCAGTCTGGCGACTGTATTATGCGGGAGGTTCTCGCTTCCTACTGCGGCTGTTCTTTGGAACCGGCGTTGGCTTTTATGGGGGCCAGAGCAACGGTGATGGGAGTTTATTCTCCCATTAACCGCTGCCAGAAATCGGCTCTTGCATTGGTCATAGCTCAGCTATTATCCAGGGAGGAACGGGTTTTATATCTGAATTTAGAGGAATATTCTGGATTTTCCAGGCTTATCTGTTCAGAATACAGCTGGACGCTGTCGGATGTTTTGTATCTGTATCAGCAGGGCCAGTACAATTGGGTTAAGTTAAAGTCTATGATCAGTAATTGGGGTAATATGGATTATATTCCCCCTGTACGGTATGGAGAGGATCTGAGTCAGGTGGATCCAGAGGATATGGCGCATTTGATCGACCGGATCGCGCGGGAGGGAGGATATAAAAAGATCGTAGTGGATGTGGGGCAGATGGGTAGGGGAGCATTAAGCCTTTTGTCTATATGCGATGCAGTATATATGCCGGTAAAGGACGATCTGGTATCCATGGCAAAGTTAGAAGAATTTGAAGAATATCTGGGAGAAGCAGATCAGACGGATGTCAAAGGCAGGATCCAAAGGCTGAAGCTTCCTGAGAACAGCACCGTTTTGAGAGGTGAGAATTATATGGAACAGCTTTTATGGGGGGAGCTGGGTGATTATGTGAGGAGGCTTTTAAATGGGGGAAGGCCAAAACAGCTGTAGAGAGGGGATCCGATGGGCGATCCGGGAACGGATCATGGAGGAGATACAGGGCCATCGCCATCTTGACGATGAGGAATTGCTGGAGCGGATCGACGGGGCGGTCAGTGAAATGGGGAAGGAGATGTTCCTTCCGTTAAAAGAACGGGTATGGCTGAGAGGAAGCCTGTTTGACAGTTTTCGCCGTTTGGATATTTTACAGGAGTTGATCGATGACAAAAGCGTGTCGGAGATCATGGTAAATGGAGCGGGAACCATTTTTATAGAAAGAAATGGGAAGATGGAGCTGTGGGATCGAAAATTTGAGCGTCCCGAACAATTAGAGGATATTATCCAGCAAATTGTGAGCCGGGTAAACCGTGTGGTAAATGTCTCATCTCCCATGGCAGATGCCAGGCTGGAGGATGGGTCGCGGGTTCATATCGTTCTTCCGCCCATAGCTTTAGATGGGCCGGCAGTGACGATACGAAAGTTTCCAGAGCCTATTACCATGGAAAAATTGATCCGGTTTGGGGCAATCAGCGCGGAGGCAGCAGCATATCTGGGGAATTTGGTGGAAGAAGGGAAAAATATGTTTATCAGTGGGGGAACGAACTCAGGAAAGACAACCTTTTTAAATGCTCTTTCTGCCTATATTCCCCCGCAGGAACGCGTGATCACCATAGAAGATTCAGCAGAACTTCAGATTATTCACGTTCCCAACCTTGTACGTCTGGAAACCAGGAATGCAAATACAGAGGGAGAAGGCGAGATTACTATGAGCCAGCTGATCAAAGGAGCGCTGAGAATGAATCCAAACCGTATTGTAGTGGGGGAGGTAAGGGGGAGAGAAGCATTGGATATGCTTCAGGCTATGAATACCGGACATCAGGGAAGCCTTTCGACCGGACATGGAAACAGTCCAAAAGATATGATCAGCCGGTTAGAAACCATGGTGCTTATGGCTGCAGATTTACCCTTGGCAGCAATCCGCGGACAAATTGTATCCGCATTGGATATGATCGTGCATTTAGGAAGGCTGAAGGATGGAAGGAGAAGGGTTCTTTCGATCGTAAGAGTGGGAGGAATAAAAAATGGTGAGGTGGAGCTGGAGCCGCTGTTTGAATACAACCGGGACGAAGATCGGCTTTGCCAGGCTGTCCCGGAGGGTGGGGCGGAGGGTGGAAGATCAAGCCAGAAGAAGGCTGTCTGATCAAAGGTTAATTTTTGGAAAAAACCAATCGGATAACAGGGATTATACCGTATACGATCTAACAATATGGCAGTGGATGGTTTATGGGGGACAGGGAGTGGCTGTGTGGGGAATGGCGGCCTATATTTTTTATCGGAGCTGGCTGATCTTTTTTCTGTTTATCCCTATGGGATTTTTATATCCTTTATATAAGAAGCGCAGCTTAAAAAAAGAGCGGTTCAGGCAGTTGGAGATCCAATTTAAAGAAGGGATCCAGATCCTTTCTTCGTTTCTGGAAGCAGGATATTCGTTGGAGAACGGGATGTCACTGAGTGTCATAGAATTGGAGACACTGTATGGAGGCAGCGGAATGATTGTGCAGGAATTTGATATGATTTCGAGAGGACTGCATATGAACCGGAATGTGGAGGAACTGTTTATGGATTTTGGGAGAAGGAGCGGATTGGAAGACGTAGATCATTTTACCCAGGTGCTGGCTGCGGCAAAGCGAAGCGGAGGGAATCTGGTGGAAGTGATCAGCCAGACTGCCGGAATTATCCGGGATAAGGTTCAGGTGAAAGAAGAAATTTATACCATGCTGGCTTCAAGGATCTTTGAACAGAGAATCATGAATTGGGTTCCATTTTTAATTGTGCTTTATATTGATATAACTTCTCCGGGATTTTTCAACATTATGTATCAGACGTGGATGGGAAGGGCGGTGATGACAGTCTGTCTTACTGTTTACGGCTTAGCCTTATTCTTGGCAAGCCGGATCATGGATATTGAGGTATAGGAAATGGGGAAAATGGAAGGAGTTTTTTCCTGCTTTGGAAAAAAACAGATAGTATGTCTGCTGTCAGGACTGATTTTGGCTTTTGCTGCTGCCTTTACAGCGGGAAGGGAAAATGGGTTGTCCGAAGACGGAAGATTGGCAAGAAATGGGTATGGACAAGGGGAGACGGTATACAGACTGCAGGTGGCGGGGGTGAGTGGAAAACCTGTTTTATTAGAACTTCCTTTGATGGAGCAGGGATATACCAAAGAGGAAGCGTATCATACCTACGAGAGGGTCATAGAGCAGCTTCCAGAATTGATCCTGGGGGAAAATCATTCGATGGATCAGATCAGACATAATTTAAATCTTCCAACCTACCTTTCTGATTATGGCATACGTCTGAAATGGGAATCGGAGACACCTGAAATCCTAAATTCCTTTGGAGAGATACAGGGGGATGAGCTGAAAAACAGAAAAACAGGGGAAGAAGGAGAAAATGCGGTTCTCAGGGTACGAATGACAGAGGGGACATGGCCCATGGAGCATAGGGTAACTTTGCGGATTCTTCCACCGGAACAGACAGATGAGGAGAGAGCGCGGGAATCATTTTTGCAGTATCTGAAAGAGGAGGACAGAAAACAGGCATATACTCCTTTTCTCCAGCTTCCTAGGGAGTATGAAGGGAAAAAGCTGTCTTATCAGCTGGAAAAGGAAGGAGTATTTTTTCCTATATTAGGGTTGGGGATCGTAGGAGCTGTTCTCATGGGGCTTAGGGATAAAGAACAGATCCATATAGAACAGGAACGAAGAAAGCGGCAGCTGGCATTGGATTATCCTGAGATCCTTTCAAGGCTGGTAATTTTTCTTGGAGCAGGCATGAGTATACGCACCGCTTGGGAATGCATTGTGCAGGATTATAACCGGGGAAAGGAAAAGCACAGCAAAAAATCGCGATATGCTTATGAGGAGATGTATGAGGCCAGCTGCCAGATGAGGGGAGGAATGCCGGAAGGCAAGGCATATGAGGAATTTGGAAAACGGTGTGGTATCCCTTCTTATATGAAATTAGCAGCTTTGCTGGAACAAAATCGGAAAAATGGTTCCAAAAGACTGAGAGATACGCTTAGGGTCGAGATGGCAGAAGCGTTTGAGCAGAGAAAACATCAGGCCAGGCGTCTGGGGGAAGAAGCAGGAACAAAGCTATTGCTTCCGTTATTTTTGCTTCTGGCAGTGGTGATGGTAATGGTTGCTTTGCCAGCCTTAATGGAATTTAAGTAGCCTGCCGTACAGGGGGAGCTGCTTCTGTTGACCGTCAATACAAAGGAGAACTGTTAAAAGGAATGTTGATCCAATATACGAAAGAAGGAGGATTTTATGGGAGAGGAAAACAAAATGGAACGAGCAGAAGAACGGATGGGGCTAAAGAAAAACAGAAATGCAGCAGGAAAGAAATTAAAAAGGGAAATAGACAGGCTATGGTCCGAGGAAGATGGAGTAGGAGTAATTGAATTAGTTCTAATATTGGTGGTTCTTATCGGTCTGGTCATTATCTTTAAAAAGCAGATCACAACACTTTTGCAGAATATTTTTAAGGAGATCAATAACCAGTCAAAAGAGGTATATTGATGTCAGAGCGAGGCGAGATTACTCTGTTTTTAGCAATGATCTTAATAAGCGTCAGTGCCCTGCTGTGTGTGATCGTGGAATCGGCCCGCACAGCAGGGGCCAGATGTTATTTGAGAATGGCTGTTGATTCCGCATCGGATTCCCTTATGGCCCAGTATCACAGAGGGTTATGGGAGAATTATCGGATTTTTGGCTTAGAGTATGATAGAGCAGAGAGTTTAGAGAAAGAATTTGAAGATTTTCTTCAGCCATATTTAGAAACAGAAAACTGGTATCCAATGAGACAGCATAGCACTCGTTTTACAGATATTGCAGATCTGACACAGGGAAATGGGATCTATTTTCAGCAAGAGGTGCTGGATTATATGAAATATGGGCTTTTTGATACAGAATGGGATGCGATGAGCGAGCCCGAAGCAGGAAAGCTTCTGGAAGACTGGAAGGAGAGCGGAGGCGTCAGCCGTATTTCCCAAACTTATGGGGATAATACGAAAGGGGCTGTGAAGTTAGAAAAATCATTGGAAGCCATTGCTGAAACCCTTGAAATTCAGAAAAATTTGTGGGAGGAGGCAAAAGAATGTTTGGAAGATCTGGATGGGCGCGGTTTTATCAGAAAAGCAGAAAAGATCATCAAGGTTCTCAAAAAGCTTCCTGGCCAAGTAAACGACTATGAAAAAAAGGCTGATGCGATGATCAAAAAGCTGGAAGAAGACAGAAAAAAATTTGAGGAGGAATCCAGGGATTTAAGAGAACAGACAAAGTCAGATCTGGAGGAGGAGATCCGTCAGTATGAATCCTATGTGGCCCGCGATGGGGAGCGCCGGGGAGAAGTAGTGCACTTAAAAGAATTGAGTGAAAAGCGAACCCAGTGGCTGGAAAATGTCATACATATGGCTGAGGAGGTGATGGAATATATTGATAATTGGGAGCCGGAGGACGAGGATGACGAGTTAGATGAAGAAGCATTGTGGGATCCCGTAAAAAGACAATGGAACCAGTATGATATGCTGACTCTGGGAGTGGAGTTTGGCATAAAGGATAAGGAAAAGGAGGGCTATTTAGAACAGATAGGGAGAATGGCTTCCAGCGGATTGTTGGAGCTTGTCCTGCCTGAGCAGACGGTAGTCTCAGGTACTGCTTTAAAATTGGATGGAACACCGTCAAGGAACCGTTATGCAAAACAAGGATCCAATAAGGCAGATAAGACCAGAAGCCCCTCCGGTTTAGAATATTCGGATGAGACAGGGAAACAAACCATGCCGGGGGTATTCGGCCCATGTTTAGACCGTCTGGTTATAGGAGAGTATGGGATACGATTTTTTGAAAGCTTTGAGAGGGAATTAGCACAAGGAGATTTTTATGAGCTGGAGTATATTATTCAGGGGAAAAAATATGACAGGGAAAATCTGGAAGGCACAGTCCTAAGGCTGGTAACTTTGAGGTTAGGACTGAATATGCTCCATATTTTGGCGGACGGAAAGAAGCGGCAGGAAGCCAGAGGACTGGCTTTGACTGTGGCAGGGAGCATAGGAATGCTGCCTCTCGTCTCTATCCTTACTTTTTTTATCATGCAGATATGGGCTTTGGGGGAAGCTCTTTTAGATGTCCGATGTCTTTTGGAAGGTGGCTGTATTCCTTTTATAAAGGCAGGATCCGATTGGAGACTGGATCTGGATGGGCTTTTAGAGATTGGAAAGCAGAAAAGCTTAGCGGTGAATAAGGCGATGGAAAATCCAGGAGAAGACAGGGACGGAAGTGGCCAGGGAAAAAGGAAGGGGGGTGATTATAAAGGGTATCTAAGAATTTTAATATTGGGTGGCTGCAATGAGGAGATGCTTTATCGGTTAATGGACGTGATCCAAATGAAGATCAGAAGAACAGAACCAGATTTTCGGCTGGATCACTGTGCATGCAATGTGGATATAGAGACAACCGTTAGTGGAAAACATGTGTTTTTTTGCAGTGGATTGTGGAAAAACAAAGAAAGCAGCTATTCTTATGATGTCTGTATGGAGGTAGGCGGGAGCTATTTGGAAGCCTATAAGAGTCCATAAAGATCAGAGGAGAAGGAAAGAGCCGGAAAAATGGTTTGAGGAGATTTAAAAGCAGATAAAAGCATGCAAAAGTATATAGAAGTGGGAAGGAGGTTCATGATGATGTCCCTTTTTTTCAAACAAAATAAAAAAATTCAATCGCAGACTCCAAAAAGAAGTGCACCTCTCCAGGCACATAACCAAGTAAAAAAGAAAAAAGGGGCATTATCATGGGCCTCCTTCCAATTGGAGGCGAGCTTGTCTGTGGAGGCGGCTCTCAGTCTGTCCCTGTTTTTATTTTTCTGTTTTTGCCTTATGATGCCTATGCGTATGATGGATCGTCAGAGACAGATCCAGGCGGTTTTGGAATCAGTAGGAGAAGAAATGAGCCAGTATGCATATGTAGAGTACTGTTTCCGCAGCATGGAGAATGGCATGGAGATCCATATAGGACGGGCATCGCAAGGGGATCAGGCTGGTGAGGAAGAAGGAAGTTACGGGGCAAGGGAAGGAATAGCTATTCTGGCAGCCAGCTATGCATCTTCCCGGGTGATGGGACAGATCAATAGGGAATGGGTGGAAGATGTATCCTTTGAAGGAACGGACATAGGAAAAGATCAGATGGTACGGATTGTTATGGAGTACCGGATGCGCCTCCCTTTTTCTGTTCTGGGTCTTAATAGTATTCCAGTCCGGCAGATCTGCAGCCGCAGAATGTGGAACGGTGCAGAGGGAGGACGATTAAAAGGACAGGAAGACGGGCAGGGGGATCGAGAGGAGATCGTGTTTATAGGAAAAAATCCTACCCGCTATCATCGGCTTAGAACATGTCATTATCTTTACAATGATTTAAAAGCAGTGCCTATCAGCCAAATAGATGAGCTGCGCAACGATGCCGGCAGAAAATATTCGGCCTGCAAAATCTGCGGGGAAGGAGGGCGTACAGGGGAAACGGTTTATGTTATGCCTTATAGCAGCAGTTATCACAGATTACCGGAATGCCGTTCTATCATTGCGTATGTCCGTTCTGTACCTTTGTCAGAAGTAGAGTATTTGGGAGAATGTTCTTACTGTGGAGACAATAAAACAAGGCGGCAATGTACATGGGAATAGGAGAAGATAAAATGGAAGCCATATCTGGAATGGAAAAGGCTTGGCAAGTGTCGGCAGGGCTTTTAAAGGCAGGATTTGTGATTATGTTGTTTTGGGGAGCCTGGCAGGATCTGAGGAGGAGAAAAATAGGAGTATTCCTTTTGACGGCATCCGGCATAGGAGCAGCGGGGCTTCGCATAATCCAGCTGTGTATTAGCAGCAGGGTTTTGTGGAATCAAGTTGAATATGGGGATCTTTGGAAAATACTGGGAATAAATATAGGGAACCTGGCGGCAGGAGCAGCAGTGGGAGCAGGCGTTTTATTTCTCTCAAAGATTACGGAAGGGGCAATTGGTGAGGGAGATGGGTGGTTTTTTGTAGTATCCGGGTTATACCTGGGTGCAGCGGCTAATTTGCTTTTATTAGCTGGAGGGTTTATGCTTTGTTTTCTTTATTCCGGGATCATTATGGTTTGGTCAGTTATTCAAGGGGAGGATATAAGGGGACGTAAGATTCCATTTATTCCTTTTTTAGTACCAGTAGGATTTGGAATACTGCTTTTTTAAGCGGAGATAGGCGAAAAATGATAAAAAGCGAAGGATGGACAGACAAAAAAGGCAGAAGGCGAAAGTGTAAAAATGAAGGACTTCCGGGAAGCTTTACAGTAGAAGCTTCTTGGATCATGGCCTTTATTTTGATCGTTATGGTAACTATTTTTCAAAATGCGGCCAGAATACACGATGAGACGGCGCAGGCTATGAAGCTTCATCAAGCAGTGGAAAAGGGACGCCATGGAACGTTGGAAAATTTAGCTGAATCAACAGACAGCGTTATGGATCAGAAGGAAATTTTGATGGCATTTTCAGACTGGGATATGAATGTTGCAAAGGCAGGAAAACGGGTAACGGGAGTTGGAACGGGCGATGCGTGGTCCAAAAGCATAGAGGCAGAGGCGTTCAGACCGGAATTATTTTTAAGGAAGGTTACCCTGATCAAAAAATTGGTGGTACAGCATGAAGATTAGCTATAAGAGAGAGACAAAGCGCAATTATCTTGTGATAGAGGAGGAAGGGGAAATCGGGTATGAGGCACAGATGCTGTCTCAAAACCATATCCGTGGATTATTAAGGATGTACGTCACCTACGAGGACGGGATTGCCTCTTATTGCTATGATATTACTTCCCGCCAGCCGCTAAGCCGTCTTCTGGAAGTACGTTTTATTACCAAAGAGGAGATCGTACAGCTTATGATCCAGCTTCACAATGCATTGACGGGACTTGAGGAGTATCTGTTAAATGGCGGAGGGATTTTACTGGAACCGGAGTATATTTATGTGGAACCGGAATTATTTCAAGCTGGATTCTGCCTTATCCCTGGAAAAGAGGGTATATTTCAGCAGAAACTCAGCTGTTTTTTGCAGCTTCTTTTAAAACGTATTGATCACAGAGACCGCGAATGTGTAGTGCTCGCTTACGGGCTGTATCAGGAAAGCTTAAAAGAGAATAGCGGGATAGAAGACCTCATGGCTCTTATATCTTTTGAAAAAAATAATAAAAAAACAAAGTATGGGGAAACGGAACTGGAGGAAGGCGGGGGAGAGGAATCAAATAAAATCCGAACAGAAGAAAACGATCACTCCAGAATAAAAGATGAAAAAGATGAGCCGGAGGAGAGGCAGTTAAAAAATGGATCAAAAAACCAGAAAAAGAATAGAAGGCTGATTCCATTGTGGAACATTTTTTTAATATGGCTTGCAGTGATTTTTATGATTCCGACTTGTACATGGTTCTTTCTGGGGAAAAATATGCTTGTAAACCATGGGAAACTGCTGATTATTCTGGCAGCTGGCCTATTGTTTGTTTTGATGGCGCTGCGGCTGATCATTCTTTTACTTTATAAGAAAATGGGAGGATCAGAAAGGGAGCGGACAGAAAAGGCGAGAAGAATAGAGGAAGAGGATACATGGAGAATTTTATATAACGAGGAGGAAGATGAATCCGGTAAAAATGTATTTAGGGAGAATGAATTTAGGGAGAATGAATTTAGTAAGAACGAATTTAATAAGAACGAATTTTCTGGGAATGGGCTAAACCGAAATGGGATCATTAAAATTAAAAATGAGACGGATAAAAATGAGCATATAGGCTGGAAGCAGGATACGGAAAAGATGTTGGGAGATAAGTCTGGACAAATAAGAGCAGAATGTTTTCAGACAGTTCTTTTATCAGAACGTTCCTGTAATAGACAGGAAATTCACCGATTAACAGCCCTGGATGGTTCGGGAGAAGACATTGAACTATCTTATTTTCCGTTTGTTATCGGAAAACATAAAGATTTAGCAGATTACGTACTGCAGAACGAGGCAGTCAGCCGCCTTCATGTGCGGCTGGATCAGGATCAGAGCCGTTTTACGATTACGGATTTAAATTCTACTAATGGAACTAAAGTAAGAGGAAAGCTGCTGGAGGCAAATGAGACGGTAGAGATAGGAAGCGGTGATTCTGTTTATATAGCAGATAAGGGTTACATTTTTAGCTGAAAGATAGGTGATGGAAGGAATTATATTCCAGCATCAACGGAAAGGAAATGAACTATATTGCATCAAAGCTACTTAACAATCATTTTAAAGTGTGTTAAGATTAAATATTATTAAAAACCGGACAAAGCGTTGATAAATAGGATGAAATGTTTCCGGACATCAATAGCGGGAAATGATCAGGAAGGACGGACAATATGGCTAACAAAGGAACCTGATTTCTGGTATTTAAAAAATTAGGGCTGTGTGATAGCAGCAGAAGGAGGAGAGTCATAATGACCGATCAAAACTGTATTTTTTGTAAGATAGCAAATGGAGAGATTCCATCTGTTACGCTGTATGAGGATGAAGATTTCCGGGTGATCCTGGATCTGGGACCAGCTTCCAAAGGACATGCTCTGATTCTTCCAAAACAGCATTTTGCAGATGTCTGTGCGCTGGATCCGGCAGTAGCTGCAAAAGTACTTCCTTTAGGTGCAAAAATAGGAGCAGCGATGAAGGAGGCATTGGGATGCACTGGTTTTAATCTGGTACAGAACAATGGAGAGGCAGCTGGGCAAACAGTATTCCATTTCCATATGCATGTGATACCAAGATATGAGGGAGGCCCAAGGATGGTGAGCTGGGATCCAGGTAAATCAACGCCAGAAGAATTAAACGAGATTGGTGAGAGGGTTAAAAGCTGCTTGAAGAGAGAATGAATATCCAAAAGATGAATGCAGAAGAGAAGCGGCTGTTTGAAGAAATGTACTGTTCCTATGAGCTTTATCTGAGGAAGATCGCATATATAAATGATGTTCCTATGGATTACATTGAAGATTTGGTACAAGACACTTTTGTCTCCTATGCACATCATCAATATTCTTTGGATATACCAGATGAAAAGAAGAAATTTTTGTTGATCCGTATATTGAAGAGCCGTTGTATGGATTTCCACCGCCGGTCAAAGCATCAGGTATATGGAGAGTTAGATGAAGATAATCTTGCTGGCGATGAACTGGCTTTGTATGAAAGATGCTTTGATCTGCAGGATTATGTAATCAGTAAGGAGCGCTGTCAGGCTCTTTTGGAAGAAATTGAAAAGTTTCCGGAAAGCTGGCGTCAGGTGGCTGCACTGAAACTGATCGAAGGACGTCCTACGAGAGAAGTGTGTAATGCACTGGGAATTACAGAAAAAGCCTGTTATTCCAGAGTCAGCCGTATCAGAAAGTATTTGGAAAAGCTGCTGAAAAGGGAAGATTGGCCTTAACGTGATGTTTTTGAGTTTGCTTTGGAGGGTGGAAAAGATTTTCCGCCCTCCGGATCATTACTGATTTTTATTTTATGACAGAAGGAGATTCCCCATAAACCTGGATTAATTCCATAATGGAAGTGACAGCATGATTCAACTGACTTTGTTCCATTGCATGAATATAAGTCTGGCGGTTTTGATAAAGATTTTCTACCGCATGGTAAAGAGTATCCTCGGACAGGGATTCTTCTTCCAGCACCTTGCTGAATCCTTGCTTCTCAAAGGAATTTGCATTTAAGATCTGATCTCCCCGGCTGGCGGAAGCAGATAATGGAATCAGAAGGTTCGGTTTTCGCAGGGCCAGAAGCTCGCAGATAGAGTTGGCTCCGGCTCGGGATATGACCAGATCAGCAGCTGCAAACAGGTGCTTTAAAGGAGCATCCACATATTCATACTGTACATACCCTTCTGTACCGATCAGACTTTCCTCCAGGTTTCCCTTGCCGCAGATGTGAATGACTTGATAGTGGCTAAGAAGACGGGGAAGGATAGCACGAACTGCTTTATTTACCGCTACAGAGCCAAGACTTCCGCCGATCACCAGGAGAACCGGTTTGTCTGAAGAAAGATGAGCATAGGAGAGGCCGGAAGTGCGGTCTCCCTTTAGAAGTTCTTCGCGGATTGGGGAGCCAGTGAGGACGGCTTTATCAGCGGGAAGATACTTCATTGTTTCAGGAAAGTTACAGCATATTTTCGCGGCAGAGGGGATGCATATTTTATTGGCCAGTCCTGGAGTCATGTCCGACTCATGAATGATCACAGGGATTTTATAATGTTTGGCGGCCAAAACTACAGGTACAGCTACAAAGCCGCCTTTGGAAAAGATTACATCAGGCTTATATTTTTTTAATAATTTTCTTGCTTCTGAGCAGCCCTTCAAAACGCGGAAGGGATCGGAAAAATTTTTCCAGTCAAAATACCGGCGGAGTTTTCCAGAGGAAATGCCGTCATAGGGGATTCCTGCCTGTTCGATAAGTTTGCGCTCCATACCCTGATAGGAGCCAATATAACGTACCTCATATCCAGCTTTTTGTAAGGCTGGGAGGAGAGCCAGATTAGGGGTAACATGTCCGGCAGTACCGCCTCCGGTGAGAATGATTTTTTTCATTAAATAGTCTCCATTCTGAAAAATAGTTTTGTGCTCCAAGGTTTGGAGCGTATTGTCTGTCAATATTTATCTGTAAATGTATGGTAAATCAGGCGCCGCCAAAAGGATTGGACAACGCCTGGTAAAAGATTACTGTGTTTTATATTGCTTGAGTGCCCGTGCCAGCTGATCGGGGCAGGAAGTGGGGCGAGTACCGCATCGGATCCCCTCCAGCCTGCGGATCGCTTCATCTATATCCATTCCCTCAACGAGGCGGGAAACCCCCTGTGTATTGCCGGAGCAGCCGCCGATAAAGCGAACATCTGTGAGTTTGTTATCCTTTACCTCAAAGGAAATTGCCCTGGAACAGACGCCCTGTGTGGAATAAGTCATATGTATTGCCTCCTGTAATGATTTCATGTAACTTCGATTATGCTCCATAAAAGAGTGAATGTCAAGAAGATGTATGGCTGGAATGCCGCCATTTTGCAGTGTGCTGTTACGGATGGACGGTAAACCGGAAAGCAGTGCCCGTGTTCCTTCCGACTCCGCTATCCAGGCTATGGTTCCCGGCTAAAAAATTTTACTTTTTTTACATGTAATTTTTAGATATAATGAAAAAGGCTGTAATGTAATTACAGCGCAATTAATATGCGAAATTAAAAAAGGAAGAACATGATAAACCAGAGAATGATCAGGAGGAAATGTATGTTAGGAATTATCGGAGCAATGGATGAGGAAGTGGCTAAGATTAAGGAGCAGCTGGATTTTGTTCAGGTGGAAAGACGGGCTGCTATGGATTTCTATAAGGGAACGCTGGGAGGAAAAGAGGTGGTTGTGGTCCGTTCTGGGATTGGGAAGGTAAATGCAGCTATGTGTACACAGATCCTGGCGGATGTATATCACGTGGAGGCTGTGGTCAATACAGGAATTGCAGGTTCCCTGAAGGATGAGATTGATATTGGGGATATTGTACTTTCGGAGGATGCAGTTCAGCATGACATGGATGCAACCGGCTTTGGCTATCAGCCAGGACAGATTCCCAGAGTGGATGCGTTTGCATTTCGGGCAGATCAGCGCCTGATTGATCTGGCAAGAGAGTGCTGTACCAGAGTAAATCCCGACATCCATACATTTGTAGGCCGGGTGGTAACAGGAGACCAGTTCATTTCAGATAAAAATAAGAAAAAATGGCTGAAAGAGACTTTTAAAGGATACTGTACGGAAATGGAAGGGGCAGCCATTGCGCAGGCATGCTACTTAAATTCAATTCCTTTTCTGATTGTGAGAGCTATTTCAGACAAAGCGGATGACAGTGCCAGCATGGATTATCCCGCCTTTGAGGCTCAGGCTATTGTACACAGTGTGAATTTGCTGACAGAGATGGTGCGTTCTTTCTAAAGCCCTTGATTTTCTGCGTTGCAGTGCCTGCCTGGGATAACAGGTATTTTCCTGTCCATTCCTGGACTGTTAAGAATAACAATAGGATAAAAGGCTGCCTTGAGAATCGTTTTTTAGGAGAATTTGGCGAACGATTCTAGGGATTCTCAACTTCCCAAACAAAAAATGACCGCTATAATAGACCCTATCGGGAGCCGCCTGACTGCAGGGGCGGATTTCAGATAGAGCGGATCAGCCAGAGCGCCGAAAAGGAATGAAAAGCAGCTCCATACGGCCTGATCCGCTTGGGAGCGCTGAGTGGAAAGCGCTGGGGTCAATATTTCATTTTAAAAGCGGAGGGAGATCCGTAAAGAAAGGGGAGCTTTTTATTATGATGAATTTCTTACAAACAGGAAAGGCACTGTATGTGTTGGGTTTGATCTGCCTGGCAGGTGTGTTGGTCCGGCTGGCAGCAGGAAGCTTCTACAAACGACTGATCAGGGAGAGCGGGAATATGGCCCTGACAAAAAATCGGTATCTGCGGGAATTAAAGCAAAATGCAGAGGATACATACCGCTTAAATCAGGGAATGAGCAATACACATGTCTATCTGGAACGCCAAATGTACAGCCTGAAATCCTGGGGAATGTCTGTGAGGGCAATGGATAATCTGGCAGGCCAGTTTACCCTTCTCTGCTTTCTGACAGGAGGAGCCGCCGCTTTCTTGTCGTATTGGTATCGGAGTGATAACTATTATATTGTATTATATGGAACAAGCGGCATATTGACAGGTATGTTTACCATGATGATTGATTATGGCGTTAATCTGGAATCAAGAAAGCATCAGCTTTTGACTTGCATTCAGGATTATCTGGAAAATGTAATGTGGCCGCGCATGGAGCGGGAAGGGGAAAATGGGTATGCTCCCGCAGCAGCAGAGGAGGAGGAACGCAGGGATAGGAAAGAAAATCTTTCCCCCCGCCCTGTTGGAAGAGAACGCCGGGCTTCTGGAAGGAGAAGCTTAGATCAGACAGCTGCTGCCAGGGATGGAGCTGTCAGAGAAAACGTATCAGGAGAGGATCGTGGAATTATCTCAAAGGACAGCTGGGTTCAGGATTTGAATCCGGATCAAAAACGGATGTTAGGGGAGCTGTTAAAGGAATTTATTTCCTGACAATAATAGTATTGTAAGGGGAATTGTGATATAATGAGCCTTAGCAGGCCAAAGCAAATCGTTTGTACGGCTGAGCGGATATGAAAAATGAAACGGTCATGGATGAAGACTTTAGTGGGAAGTTGGTTCATGAACATAAGAAAAGGAGAGCGGGAGATATGGGAAAGGAAGTTACGTTTGATTATTCCAGGGCAGCAGGATTTGTTTCTGAAGAGGAAATGGCCAACCTGAAGAGCACGGTTATGGGTGCAAAGGAAACCTTATTAGGAAAAACAGGAGCAGGAAACGATTTTCTGGGATGGATCGATCTTCCGGTTGATTATGATAAGGATGAATTTGCACGGATTAAGAAGGCAGCGGAGAAAATCCAGAATGATTCGGACGTTCTGCTGGTAGTGGGGATCGGCGGTTCCTATCTTGGCGCAAGAGCAGCCATTGAATTTTTATCTCACAGCTTTTATAATGTGCTGCCAAAGAGCGTACGCAAGACACCAGAGATTTATTTTGTAGGAAACAGCATCAGCAGCAAATACATCCATGATTTGAAGCAGGTTTTAGAGGGTAAAGATTTCTCTGTAAATATCATTTCCAAGTCAGGAACCACGACAGAACCAGCTATCGCTTTCCGGGTATTTAAGGAAATGCTGATTGAAAAATATGGAAAAGAGGAGGCCAATAAGCGTATTTATGCCACTACCGATAAGGCTAAGGGTGCATTGAAGGCCCTGGCTGATGAGGAGGGCTATGAAGAATTTGTTGTGCCGGATGATGTAGGGGGACGTTTTTCTGTCCTGACTGCAGTGGGACTTCTTCCAATCGCGGTGAGCGGAGCGGATATTGATCAGTTAATGGCAGGAGCTGCATCCGGACGGAAAAAAGCGTTGGAAGCTCCCTATGAATCCAACGGCGCGCTTCAGTATGCGGCTGTACGCAATATTCTTCACCGCAAGGGAAAAAATGTGGAGATCGTTGCTAATTATGAACCAAGCCTTCACTATGTTTCTGAGTGGTGGAAGCAGCTGTTTGGTGAGAGCGAGGGAAAGGATCAGAGGGGTATTTTCCCGGCGGCAGTGGATCTGACCACAGATCTTCATTCCATGGGCCAGTTTATTCAGGATGGTTCACGCATTATGTTTGAGACCGTTCTGAATGTGGAGGAGTCTCCCGCAGAGATTCTTTTAAATAAAGAGGATGTGGATACGGATGGAATGAATTATCTGGCCGGAAAGAGTGTGGATTTTGTAAATAAGAGTGCAATGAACGGTACGATTTTAGCGCATACGGACGGCAGCGTTCCCAATCTTATGGTAAAGATTCCGGAGCAGAATGAATTTTATCTGGGAGAATTGTTCTACTTCTTTGAGTTTGCATGCGGCATCAGCGGTTATATTTTGGGCGTAAATCCATTTAACCAGCCAGGGGTGGAGAGCTACAAGAAAAATATGTTTGCTTTATTAGGAAAGCCAGGTTATGAGGCTCAGAGAGAGGAGCTTTTAAAGAGGCTGTAGGGTTTGTTTTTCAGCGTATTTTGTCTTTCCGCAGCAAAGCAGTGATCATACAGATCAGCAAAAGGGCCGTCCTACTGAAAACATGGATCAGTAGGGCGGCTTTTCGATTATGACTCTCTGCGAGAACATGCTTCAGGAGTGAAGGGGCTTCTTTTGCGGAGAAAAACGTACAATAGGACTGGGAATGTTATTGTTTACGGGACTGCCAGGAGCAGTAACCGTTTACTGAAAATGAGGAAACTCAACTGGAGATTTTATTGACTTTTTATAAGCATAAGCTTAAAATTAAGGAAAAAGTACAAATGTTTCGTTCTGTCCCAAAATATTTGCTGGAGTGGGAGAGTTGAGAAAGAACTGTACGTACAGAAAGGAAAAAGGGGAAATGAGTGAAAAACAGATCAACCAAAAGACAGAGTCCATCTTTAAGGTAAAGAATGTATTGAGGGCATTAGCCTTTCTTGGGATCATTTTTGTGTTTTGTCCTTCTTTCTTGGTCTCCTGTTCCGGACAGGATATTAAGGTAAGCGCAATGACAGCAATACAGGGAATGACCGTCTACGGAGAGCGGATTGTGGATCCATATCCCATCATGCTGATAACCTTGTTGGCTCCCGCAGAGATCCTGTTTTTGCTGTTTAAGGCAAGAGCAGACGAAAAGAAGACAGCAGCGATGATTTTTGCAGGTACAGCAGTTAATTTTATACTTTGGCTTGTTTTTAGATGGGTGGTTAAGAGGGCTGCTGAGGAAAGCTATTTTGATTATCAGGCGACCGTATGGTTTATGATCAATATAGTGGGATTGATCGCGATCCTTGTGATCTCAGCTATGATCCTGGCAGGTAAGCTGCATTTAGAAATGGAACTTATATCTGCAGCATCAGGGGGAGATACCCATGAGGTATTAAATCAGATGTCAGCAGCAGTGAATCAGATGTCCAGTACCGTGACACAGCTTGCAGGAAATGTAGCAACAAACATGGGAACGAAGATTGCGAGAGAGCAGGCCAAAAAGAATGCGATTGGATTTTGTTCTAAATGCGGAAGCCCGATCACATACGGAAGTAAGTTCTGTACCTCCTGTGGAACCCCTGTGCCGGAAAGCATGATCGCAGAGGCAGAGGCGGCAATGGAAGCTCAGAGAAGAGCAGCAGAGGAGGCTCAGAGAAGGGCAGCGGAGGAAGTCCAGAGAAGAGCAGCAGAGGAGGCTCAGAGAAGGGCAGCGGAGGAAGCCCAGAGAAGGGCAGCGGAGGAAGCACAGAGAAGGGCGATGGAGAGTTCCGCTGAAGCTTCGGCCGAGGAGGTTCAGAGAAAGGCAGCGGAGGAAGCTGCCAGAAAGGTAGTAGAGGAAGCCGCCAGAAAGGTGGCGGAGGAGACCGCAAGAAAGCAGACAGAGCAGTTGGAAAGCCAGGGGATAAAAACAGCGTTTTTCTGTCAGCAGTGTGGAGCCAAGCTAAGTCCTAACGCCAGATTTTGTGAGTTCTGCGGGGCTAAGGTAAAATAGGATACGAAAAAGCTATAGAAAGTTTTTACGAGGATCCGATAGAATCTATGAGAATCAAAGGGATTTTCATATTTGCTGTACGAGGGAGGAACGAGTATGTTTTGTGAAAATTGCGGAACAGAAAATGACAACAGTGCAAAATTCTGCAGAGGATGCGGAAAGCCATTAACTGGAGGCAGCCAGGGAAAGAAAACGATCTTGCCGGAAAATGATCAAAACAGAGAAGCGCAAAGAGGTGCTGCTCCCATGTTTGATCAAAAAGCAGGACAGGCAGCTGAAAAAATAAAACAAATCCCAAAGGGAGCCCTTATTGGAGCAGGCGTTGGGATTGTAGCGCTCATTGCTGTGATCGGTATTGCAGTGAGTGGAGGAAAAACCATTCATATGGATAAATATCTTACAGTGGAAACCACAGGATATGATGGATACGGCAGAGCCAGCGTTTCAATTGACTGGGATGCGATTGAAGAAAAATATGGAAAGAAGCTGACATTTACAAACGCAGCAAGGAAGGAATACGGCGGTTTTACAAAGATGATGTCTCCAGTCGATGTAATACAGGAGCATGTCAGTGTGGAATTGGATACATACAGCGGTCTTTCCAATGGAGATGAGATTGCATATGCCTGGGAGGTAGACGAGGAGATTTCAGATCTGGTTAAATGCAAAGTCAAATATAAAGACAGTTCTATTTCTGTATCCGGGTTGGAGGAAATAGGAACGTTTGATGGATTTGCCGGCTTGGAAGTGGAGTTTACAGGAATTGCTCCAAATGGAAAAGCGAATCTGAATTATACGGGTTCTGATATGAATTATTCTGATTTTCAGTGCGATAAGACAAGCGGCCTTTCTAATGGGGACACAGTTACAGTGACCATTGATGAAGATAGGATCGAATCCTATGCGGAACAGTTTGGAAAGGTTCCTGAAATTTTGGAGAAGGAATATCAGGTTCAGGGGCTTGAGAGTTATCTGGCAAAGTTAGATGAGATTGATGATGCTTCCCTGGCTTCCATGCAGCAGCAGGCCTCTGATGAGTACAATGCTTATGCGGCGAAGAATTGGGGAGAAGGAGAGATACTGGAAAGCTTTACCTACCTGGGGGATTATCTGCTGACTGCAAAAGAGGGAAATGACAATTATTTATTCCTGGTTTACAAGGCCAGAGTGAAGAATTATTATTCTTATGAAGGCCGCACCTATGACCAGCCGAATGACATTTATTGGTATATCCGGTTCGAGGATCTGATGGTAGGGGCAGATGGATCTACCCTTGTGGACCTCAATGATTATAAGACGCCTAATGACAGAATAACCATTGAAACCGGCATCAGCAGCGGCTGGTTCAGCACAAAAAAATGGTATTATTATGGTTATCAGACCTTAGCTGATCTGTATAAGAATGTGGTAACAGCTAATCTGAATGCATATAATCACCAGGATAATGTAAATGAAGGCGCAGCACCTCAGGCGGCCCCAGCAGCAGCTCCGGCCCCTGCGCAGGGGGCAGCCGCCAGCGAGAGTGCAGCGGCAGCGATGAACGGAACAGGATGGATTTTTGCAAACAGCGGGACAGAGCTTCTTACAAGAGCGAATTTGGAGGGCTTGACGGCAGAGCAGTGTAAGATTGCCAGAAATGAGATTTATGCCCGCCACGGAAGGAAATTTAACGATGCGGCTTTACAGGCTCATTTTGATGCTTGTCCATGGTATCAGGGGACGATTGAGGCGAATGCCTTTAAGGAATCGGATTTGAATGAAGTGGAGCTGGCTAATCGGGATCTGATCGTAGCCTATGAAACAGAAATGGGATACCGGTAAAGCAAACCGGTAAATTGATACAATTTAAAATAAATCTGTGGAACCTATAAAGGGTCTGAAAAGACAGATCATGGGATAGGATTGGTACACAGTGATAAGGCGGCATCTTCCGGAAATGGGAGGATGCCGCCTTATGTATATTCAGAGAAAACATGATTCTTTAATATATTCAATTATTTCTGATACAGAACAGTCTAAGAGGCTGCCTCTGCTTTGAAGTGTTGTATTTCAGAACGCTGTATTTTGAACGGGAGAGGGCCCCAGTCCCATAGAATAAAAAATCTATGGGCTGGGGCCCGTTTTTATATTTCATAATAGATGGTTGAAATGGAAGGGGGAAAAGGTATTTGGTTTCTTTTAAAATTTTCAATGTTTCACATTGAAACATATCAAAAAATATTGTTGTTGAATCTGCTATAGAAAGCTTGCATTATACATATTATACATATATTAAAAGGATAATATCGACGAAAATGTATATAATGCACAAAAATGAGTTGTACGAAGTAAAAACCAATGCTATAATTTAAACATAAGTCAACAGAAAAGCTTATCTCGGTGTTTCAGGATCTGTAAAGATTTGTGAAAACAATTCTGTAAAGAAATGAAACATCAGGAGATAAAAATAATAAAAACACAAAGAAAGAAGGACGAATATTATGAAAAAAAGAGCAATCAGTTTCATGTTGGCAGCAGCTATGACAGCAGCTCTGGTAAGCGGATGCGGTTCCGCTCCAAAGGCAGAGAGCGCAGGCGCGGCGGCAGGTTCTGAGGCTTCCGGTTCCAAAGGAGCTTCCGGGGAGACGATTCAGATTGCAGTAGCAGGCCCCATGACAGGAGATAATTCTGAGTACGGAATTGGATTTACCAATGCGGCTAATCTGATGGCAGAGCAGTGGAACGCAGAGGGCGGTGTTCTTGGAAAGCAGGTTGAGATTGTTCCTTACGATGACAAGAATACATCTGAGGAGGCTACTACGATTGCTCAGAAAATCGTATCCGACAAAAAAGTAGCAGGAGTGATCGGTCATTTCGCGTCAGGTGTCTGTATGACGGCTGCTCCTATTTACCAGGAAAATAAGATCATTGAAATATCTCCTTCCTCCTCCCATCCCGATTATGCAGGCATTGGAGATTATATTTTCAGAAATAATACGGTTATCTCCAAAGAGGCCTCAGCAGGCGTTGATATTGCCATCAACGATATGGGAAAGAAGAATATTGGTATTATCTCTATTATGACAGATTGGGGAACCAACACCTCCCAAATTGTAAAACAGCTTATTGAGGAGAGCGGAAATGCGGATGTCAAGGTTGTGGCCCATGAGGAGGTCATGGAGGGATCGGATGACTATTCACCGGCGATCACAAAGTTAAACGAAGCAGGGGCAGATGTGGTGATCTGCTGCGGTATGTACAACCTGGTAGCGCCTGTGGCAAAGCAGTATAAGCAGATCAATCCGGATATTGCTATTGTGGGCTTCTCCAATGCTTACAGCCAGCAGCTCATTGAGCTTGGCGGCGATGCAGTGGAGGGCGTGTGCTTCCCTGTTATCTTCTTCTCTGAGTCTGATGATGAGAACGTTAAGTCTTATGTAGAGACTTACACAGAGAAATTTGGTTCTGCCCCATCTGCTCTGACTTCTCAGGCTTATGACTCAGTAGGTATGCTGCTGACAGCGATTAAGGAAGCCGGAACTACCGATTCTGAAGCAGTAAAGAGTAAGCTGTATGAGATTGATTATAAGGGTGTGACCGGAGATACGAAGTTTGATGAGAATGGTGACGTAGATAAGGAATTTGTAAAGGTTACTATTAAGGACGGAAAGTTTGTAAAGATGAATTAGTACATAGCCGTACTCTAATCAGGTAAGAAAGGACAGCTCATGTTAGTACAGCAGACATTTAACGGTTTGGCCTTGGGAATGGGATATGCTCTGATCGCAGTGGGATATTCGCTTGTATTTGGTATCCTGAGACTGGTCAACTTCTCCCACGGCGCCATCTATGCCTTTGGCGCAGAGATGGCCATGGTATTGATCGGCTTAAAATTCGGCGTGTTTCCCGGAATCCTGGCCAGTATGGTTCTCACTGGAATCCTGGGAGTTACCATCGACAAGGTGGCATTGGAGCCTTTGAGAAAAAAGAAGTCTATGCCCATCGCCTCACTGATCACTACCATTGGAATTTCCAATATTGTAACAAATCTCCTGATCGTATTTTTGGGGTCAGAAAAGCGTAATTTTCCAGAACTGTTTAACTTTGGTTCCATGAAGATCGGCTCTATCACCATCACCTCCACTCAAGTTATGATGTGTGTGGTTTCTCTGGCCCTTATGATGGTTTTGGTATTTATCGTTTATAAAACAAAGATCGGTCTGGCCATGCGTGCCAGCGAGCAGAACGCAAAGGCGGCCAATCTGATGGGGATCAATGTAAACTTTGTTATATCCTTTACCTTTTTCCTTGCGGGTATCTCCGCTGCTATCGCAGGCGCACTGGTAGGCGGATATTACCAGATCGTTTATCCGAACATGGGCTTTATGGCCGGCTTAAAGGCTTTTGCTGCTGCCGTTCTCGGCGGTATCGGAAGCCTTCCCGGAGCACTTTTAGGAGGACTTATTGTGGGTGTGTCTGAAAGTATGGCAGCTACCTTCCTGGGCTCCACCTACAGGGATTCCATTGCATTTATTATCCTCATTATGGTTCTGATCGTAAGGCCTCATGGTCTTTTTGGACGGAAAGGAATTACAAAGGTGTAAGAAATGGATAGAAAGAGTGATAAGACAGTGAAAAAACAAAAAACAGGACTTCATGAGCTGGAATTGTTTGTCATGAAGAACCAGAAGATCCTGCTCCTTGTTCTGGCTCTGCTCCTTCTGGCCCTTCCTTACATTTTGAACAATCAGTATCTCCTGACCGTGACAGTAAAGATCGGAGCCTATGCTATGCTGGCTCTCGGACTAAATATATTGACCGGTTATACAGGGCTGGTATCTCTGGGACATGCGGGATTTGTTGCGATTGGGGCGTATACCGCTTCTCTGCTTTCCGTTAAGGCCGGAATGGGATTTTTCCCCGCTACGATTCTGGGAATGGTGACAGCCGGACTCGTAGGGGTTCTCTTGGGGCTTCCGACTCTCAGGGTGACAGGAACGTATCTGTCTATTATTACCCTGGGATTTGGAGAGATCGTGAAAATGATCGCTATGAACTGGGCTCCTGTAACCAATGGAACTTTGGGAGTAAAGAACATTCCAAAGCCGTCTGTCTTTGGCATAAACCTGACGATTGCCAATCATGGGCTTTATTACCTTATGCTGTTTCTGGTTTTTCTGACCACCTTATTCTGCATTGCAGTGATCCGCTCTAAGACGGGAAGGGCATTTCAGGCCATCCGGGCAGATGAAATGGCGAGCACCATGATGGGTATTAATATTACTTCCTATAAAATACTGGCTTTTGTAATATCTGCCTGTATCTGTGCCCTGGGCGGTTCCCTGTACTCCACCCTGATCGGCTACATTGATCCTAATACCTTTAACTTTGATGTGTCTACCATGATCCTGAGTATTGTGATCTTAGGCGGTATGGGAACCCTCAGGGGCATGTTTGTAGGTTCAGCTATCCTCATTGCTTTTCCGGAGGTTTCCCGTTTCCTGATGGAATACCGTTTCGTGCTTTACGGCGTGATCTTAGTTGTGATGATGCGCTTCCGCCCACAGGGCATTTTGGGCTGGAAGTCCACGCTTCCCTATCAGCTCACAAAGAAGGTGCAGGAAAACATTGAAAAAATGGATAAGGATGCACCTTTGAAATTATGGCAGGACACGAAGGGGTGATAGTATGACAGAGAAAAATATATTGCTGGAAGTAAAAGGGATCACAAAACGGTTTGGCGGTATCGTGGCTGTGGATCATGTGAGTTTTAAGGTAAACCGTGGAGAAGTCATCAGCATCATTGGGCCAAATGGAGCTGGAAAAACCACCGTATTTAATATGCTGACTGGTGTGTATGAGGTGGATGAGGGAACCATCACGTTTAAGGGAGAGGAAATCCAGAATAAAAAGCCAGGACATATTGTGGCAGCTGGAATTTCCAGAACTTTTCAAAATATTCGGCTATTTTCTGATCTGAGAGTGATCGAGAATGTACTGGTAGGTGCTCACATCAAGACAAAATATAATTTTTTTCAGTCTACCTTCCGCACCAAGGCATTCCGGAAAGAGGAGGATCAGAAGACAGAGGAGGCTATCCAGCTGTTAAAGTCTATCGGGCTGGATTACAGAAGGGATGATTACGCCTCCAACCTGCCTTATGGCGAGCAGAGAAAGCTGGAGATCACCAGAGCGATCGCTACCGGAGCAGAGCTGATCTTGTTAGACGAACCGGCAGCGGGCATGAACCCACAGGAGTCAGCAGAGCTGATGGAATTTATTTATAAGCTTCGGGATTCCGGGTATACCATACTGATGATCGAGCATGATATGAGCGTTGTTATGAATGTATCCGACCGTATCTATGTGATCGACCATGGAAAGCCTATCGCAGAGGGGCTTCCAAGGGAGATTGCGGACAATCCGAAGGTAATAGAAGCATATCTGGGAGGGGTTCACAATGATGCTTGATATAAAGGATCTAAATACATATTATGGAGCGATCCATGCGTTAAAGGGAATTAACATGGAGGTGGAGACGGGGGAGATCGTTTCCCTCATCGGAAGCAACGGCGCTGGAAAGACTACGCTTCTCAACACCATTGCCGGTGTGGCAAAGGCAAGCAGAGGAACTGTTACATTTAAGGGGAAGGACATTACCAATTGCCCCTCTCATATGATGACAAAGCTGAAGATCAGCATTTCCCCAGAGGGCAGAGAAGTATTCCCAGAACTGACAGTGGAGGAAAACTTGCGTTTGGGAGCTTACATAGTAAAGGATAAGGGAGCGATCAGCGCAGGATATGACCGGGTATATGATCTGTTTCCAAGGCTGAAGGAACGTTTTAAACAGCAGGCGGGAACCCTTTCCGGAGGCGAGCAGCAGATGCTGGCTGTAGGAAGGGCGCTGATGTCAAGCCCGGAGCTGCTGCTTTTAGATGAGCCTTCTCTTGGCTTAGCCCCCAATTTTGTGGTCATGATCTTTGATATGATCAAGGAGATCAACAAGCAGGGTGTTACGATCCTGCTGATCGAGCAGAACGCGAATATGGCCCTTATGGCTTCCGACCGGGCTTATGTTATTGAAAATGGTTCTGTTACTATGAGCGGAAATGCAAAAGAGATCGCTTCCGATCCCAGGATCAAGAAAGCTTATTTGGGATTAGGCTAATAAAAAACGTATCTGAGGCTGTCTCAAACAGAAAAATTTATGTAAATCTAAGTGGATTGAGAAAGGAGACGTAAAACGGAATGAAAAAGATAATAAACCAGCCCTCCGATGTTGTCAGCGAGGCGCTGATCGGTATGCAGATGGCATATCCAAACGAGTTAGATTATACTCCGGGGGCAGAGGTGATTTCCCGCCATGTAAAGGGAGATAAGGTGGCGGTGATCTCTGGAGGCGGAGCGGGACACGAGCCTCTCCACGCAGGTTTTGTGGGAACTGGTATGCTGGACGCAGCCGTATCGGGAAATGTATTTTCATCTCCCAGCCCCGATCGTATTGGAGCCGCTATTGAGAAGATGGATGCCGGAAAAGGGATCCTGCTGGTGATCAAGAATTATTCCGGCGATATTATGAACTTCGGGCTGGCTGCAGATCTGGCAGAAGCAGATGATATTGAGGTGGAATCTGTGGTGGTAAAGGACGATGTGGCTGTTCCTGACAGTACCTATTCAACCGGACGCAGAGGAATTGCGGGAACCGTATTTGTACATAAGATCGCAGGTGCAATGGCAGAGAGGGGAGCTTCCCTGAGCGAGGTAAAGAGGGCTGCAGAGCATGCCATTGAGAATATCCGCAGCATGGGTATGGCTATGACCCCTTGTACTCTTCCGGCAGTTGGAAAACCTGGATTTGTCCTGGCGGACGATGAGGTAGAAATTGGAATGGGAATCCATGGAGAGCCAGGAGTGGAACGCACAAAGATCAAGACAGCGAAAGAGACCGCTCAGATCCTTCTGGAGAAGATCCTGGCCGATTACGATTACGAAAACAGCGAGGTAGCTGTGTTAGTCAACGGCCTTGGGGGAACACCTCTTATGGAGCTGTATATCCTGAACATGGAGGTTCAGAACCTGTTAAAGGAAAAAGGAATCCGTGTACACCGCACCCTGGTTGGCAATTACACTACGGCGTTAGATATGACGGGATGTTCCGTTACCCTGATGAAATTAGATGATGAGTTGAAGGAGCTTTTGGACGCCCCCTGCAATACGCCGGCGTTAAAGATTTGATTTTAGGAGGCAGACAAACATGGGATTTACAATGACAGCAGCGGATTACGGCGAATATATTAAGCGGGCTTATGAGCTGATCCATGAAAATGGAGACTATGTAACGGAACTGGATCTGGCTACAGGAGATGGGGATCACTGGTCCAATATTAACATGGGATTTGAAAAATTGGTTGAAAATTTGGACCGTCTGACCCAGATGAATGTGAGTGATGAATTAAAGGAGATCGGAAAGATCATGATGTCCGTTATCGGCGGATCCTCCGGCGTTCTTTATGGAAGCGCTTATATTGCGGCGGCAAAAGCGGTAAAGGGAAAAGAGGCTCTGGGCAGGGAGGAGCTGTGCCAGGTGTTAGACGCTATGCTGGGAGCCATTATTTCCAGAGGACAGGCTCAGGAAGGATTTAAGACCATGATCGACAGCCTTGCTCCGGCAGTAAAGGAGTATAAAAAATGCCTGGAGGAGGGGGCTGACGATAAGGATCTGTGCAGCCGTGTAAAAAAAGCAGCAGTTGACGGCGCAGAAAACACAAAAAATATGGAAGCAGTCAGAGGAAGAGCCACCTATCAGGCCAATAAGGGTGTAGGGCATTTGGATCCGGGAGCAGTTACTATGTCTTATCAGATCAGCACCCTGATGGATTACATTGCAGAAACTTTATAAACAATATATAATAGCAGGAGGATATGAAAATGATCAAGAATATTCCAGAGGACAGAGGACAGCACATTGAGGATTTGAGAAATGCTTTTGAGCACAGGGCCACCTGGTTCTATCTGATGTATAAGGAAGCAAAGAAGAAGGGGCTTAGTGATGAATTTGCCCATGAGGCAATCCGGGAGTGCGGACGTTTCCACGGAGATAATAAGTACACCCATACCGATGATTTCAGCGTATTCCACAAGGAATTTATCAATGATAATGTAAAGGGAGTATTCCAGATGGAAGATACCTGTACCGATAAGGAGCTGAGCGTGGATTTCCATTACTGTCCATTGGTTGCAGCATGGAAGAAACTGGGAGCTACTGATGAGGAGTGCGCCGTCCTCTGCGACATTGCTATGGATGGAGACAGGGGAATCTGTGAAAAGCTGGGATTCGACTTCCATTTAGGAAAGACCATTGCAAATGGAGATGATATTTGTGAAGTAAGGATCAGGAAGAACTGATCAAGAGAAGCAAATAGGATCAAAACAAAAAAAGAATTAAAGAAAACGAAGAAAGAGCAAAAAGCGTGGAAAGAGAGAGGCCGTCAGATATGTGAAAAGGCCTCTCTTTCTTTCAAGAGGACAGAAAAGAGGACTAGATGAAAAGCTTGCTTGGAAAAATCAGAGGATTTGTTGATAATTTTGCTTCCACTATTTCGGATGTGGTGGATACGGACGTGATCATAACAGATTCCAATATGGATATTGTAGGGAAATCATTCCGGTATTTTTCTCTCTATCGGGATATACAGATCGGTTCTCTTATTGCTGATGTGCTGGTGAACAACCATAATCTTCTGATTGAGGATAAGGCATCTGTACCCAGCTGCCGGTCCTGTGAATCCTTTAAAGAGTGCAAGATGAAGGGATTTGTAGGAGTCCCCATTCACTATGGCAATCAGGTGGTGGGTGTCATTGCCCTGATCCTTCCGCGCTTTAAGGTAAAGGCACTTTTTGAAAAGCTGGATTCCACCGTGACTTTCATGGAGAATATGGCAGAGCTGGTGGCGGTGCAGATGATGAACCAGATTGAGAAGCAGGGGCTTTGGCAAAGGGTGCTGCAGATTGAGGCCATGATGGATATTATGGAAGATGCGGTTTTGTATACAGACGGATATGGAAATGTGGTGTATCTCAACCAGCCCTTTAAAGAAAATTTTGAGGTACAGGAAGATTTAAGGGGGAAAAACATCTGCAAGATCTATCCTGTGTTTGAGCGTTGGTTTAAAGAACGCAAGAGCCTGGAACATGTCAAAGTCTCAGTGAATTTGGGAACCAGCATATTTTACGGTATGGTCACCAGCCGGAGAGTCTACCTGAGCGAACAGGAATACGGTGTCATTTTCTGCTTCCAGCCCTACCACAGGCTTCATAGCTCTTTAAACCAGTTTTTGGAAGGAACCATGGTGACATTTCACTGGCTGGGAGAATTTCTCAGCCCAGAGGTGATGGAGACAGCCAGAAAATTTGCCGAGAAAGATGAAAACCTGCTGATCACGGGGGAGGATAATGCCTTAAATGAATTGATTGCCAAGGCCATTTTTAATCATTCCGTGAGACGGCTGGAAGGGATCAAGGTGATCTATATGCAAAATGTGTACCGAGATCTTCTGGATATTTATTTCATGGACGAGTATGGGATCATACGGAATATGGACAAAGGAACACTGGTGATCGTGCAGCCGGAGAGAATGAGCCTTTATGTCCAGGATAAGCTGGCAGACTTTATTCAGAGCGGGAAGCTGCAGTTTGGCCGCCTTACCGTCCGTTCCAATGTCCGCTTTCTATTTTGTACCACGGAAAATCTGGGGGAATTGGTGCGGTCAGGGGATTTCAGTGAGAAGCTGTATTTTCAGATCTCTCATAATGAAATCCATCTGACGGAGACCGTTCACAATAATTATCAGGCATTTATGAAGTTTGTCCTCAGCGGACTGCATTATTACAGAGGGGTGTATGCCAAGGATAAGGACTCCATCGACCATGATCTTTTAAAGCATCTCTGGAAGGAATATCGGAATAACTCTCTGGGAGGTTTGGAGATAGTTATTGAAAAGATAATCCGAAACGAACCGCGCATTTGTTCCGGGTCTCAGACAGATGAGAGGGAGCAGAGAACAGAAACAGGTGAAAATGCAATAAAAGAGAGGAATAGAAATTATAGGGGGGGGGGCGAAAAACAGAGGAAACAAACGGGAGGATTTCCCTGAAAGAAATGGAGTATCAGCAGCTGAAAGAGATGCTGGAGGAGGGATACAGCCGGAAGGACATTTCAGACACGCTGAAAATATCAAGAACCACCTTATATCGGCGCTTAAAACAATATGGATTATAAAGCGGATCATAAAGCAGCGGCCCCTTATTCCTCGATCACCTGGATTTCTAAAAAATCAAAGTCGATGGATTCGATAAAGCTGTCTTGGGTAAAGCGGGTTTTGTCATGCCGTTTAAAATCTTTTACATTAGAATCCAGCCAAATAGGAGTCTGAAGATCCAATTCACGGCAAATGGAATCCAGGGAATCAAATACCATCTGTGTCCGGGAAATAGAGTAGTCCGGCTGGCAGATTACGGTGTCCCGCACCAGATGATTATTTTCCATGATCTTTCCCCACATTCTAAACATAGCCGATCTCCTTTGCTATCGTTGAAATCTATCCTATTTCAACAGTATAGCATGGGAGGCCGGCTTTTAGCAAGTGTGTCAGAACTTGAGTTTCCGCAGTTTTCTGTAAGCTTTTCGATTCAGATTGATAGGTGGCTTTGAAGGCTATAAGAGCAGAGCTCGCTAAGAGCCTCGAAAGAACGTTCTAAGGGCCTCTAAAGGGTCTCTAAAGAGCTTCTGAAGAACCTCTGAAAGCTTCTAAAGAGCTTCCAAGGCCGCCTGTCTGTCAGGATTAGAAGCTGTGGCCGGAAGATTTCAGGCGTTCCTCCAGCATACGGCACAGAAGGGGGATCTGGGATTCAAATTCTACCCCATACCAGCACTGGCTGTCGGAATCCATGGTGGCTTCAATGGAAGCTACAGTAAAGTCAGCAGCAAGGGAAAGAGACTCTCCCAGGTTCAGGCCCCGCATCAGGCTCCCCATAACAGCGGAGGAGAACAGGTCGCCGGTTCCATGATAGCTTTTGCTGCATAAGTGGGTGAAATAGGAGAAATGATTTCCCTGGCGGTCACGATACACAGGGCCTACCCGGCCAGGCTCATAGCTTACTCCGGTGAGGGCAGCCGCATTGCATCCCAGATCTAAAAGCCGTTTTAAAAGCTCCTCAATATAAGCTTCATCGTATTCTGTCCGGTAAGGCATACCGGTCAAAAGGCAGGCTTCGGTGATATTAGGCAGGATCACATCGGCCTTGGCGCATACCTTTGCCATGGAGGCAGGAAAGTGTTCATCGAAGGCAGCATAAAGCTTTCCGTTATCTGCCATGGCGGGATCCACCAGGATCAGTCCGTCTTTATGGGAAAAACGGTCAAAGAACCGGCACACCTGTTCGCACTGGCTGGCGGAGGCCAGATACCCGGTGTAAATACCATCGAAGGTGACATGTTCCTTTTCCCAGGCAGTGGAAATGGGATCGATCTGGTCAGACAGATCCTTGCAGGTAAAGGTTTTGAACATGGTGTGGGTGGAGAGGACGGCTGTTGGCAAAATACCGCATTCCACTCCCATGGCAGATATAACGGGAAGGGCTACTGTGATGGAGCAGCGTCCCACACAGGAAATATCCTGGAGTGTAATGATTCGTTTCATAAAATAAGACCTCCTATTGGCCTGACGGCTGGTTTGTATGGATCCATTTATCTATGCCACTGAGTATATCAAATACTGGACTGATTAAAAATAGCCAGAAATGAAAAGTTTAACCAGGCCAGTTTTTGCTTTTCCGGTAAGCAGACGGGGAGGTAAGGGTATATTGACGGAAAACACGCTCAAAGTAGGTGATCGTATCATATCCCACTGCCTCAGCTACTTCTGTGACGGTCAGCGAGGTGGAGGATAACAGTTCCCGGGATTTTCGGATACGGATCATGTTGATATATTCGTTGACCGTAAAGCCGGAGGCCTCTTTAAAAATCCGGCTCAGATAGCATTTGTTGATATAGAGCTTTTTCGCCACCGACTCTAAGGACAGATTTTCATTAAAATGGTCGATGATATAGGAAGCGGCCTCCTCCACCTTTCGGTGTTTCGGCTGGGTGGACAGTGGAATGGAAGGATCGGAGTCCAGATAAAGGCGGCTGGCAAAGATAAAGAGCCGGGACAGCTCCCCCATGGCCATGTGGAGAAACCCGGCCTTTTTTTCCTTCAGTTCCCTGGCCGCAGCAGCAAAAAGGGATTCTGCATACGCCTGTTCCTTTTGATCCAGATGAAGGATGCCGGAATGGCGGTGAAAGAAACTGGGCAGGGACAGCTCGCCGGTAAAGGCAAGAAATTCGGAGAACGGATGCTCCTTTAAGGAAAGAAGGATCCGTTCATGGCTTCCCGGTCCGGCCTGGCTGGTCTGGTGGATCTGCCCCCGGTCAATGAATACCAGGCTTCCTTTGGTCACGTGGTAGGTTTTGCGGTCAATAAAGTAATATCGTTCTCCCTCCAGCAGATAATAGATCTCATATTCATCGTGGAGATGTTTGCAGGGCATGGAAAATGCCGCTTCCCTGCGGATACGGTCAATGGCAATCCCATCTTCCGCAGCCTGATAGATGATCTGTTCCATAGTGTTTCCTTTCCGGATTGGGATAGGGTGAAAATAGTAAATATAATTTGAATCAGCCCTTATAAAATCAATTTATCATAAGATAATTATACTTAATTTATCTATAATGTCCATAGATAAAGAAAGTTTGATCTCTGTATCCCGCAGCAGATCTTTGAAGGGAGATCCGGGGTCTTCCGGTTCTATCCCGGTAAACAGCGAAAGGAAGGTAGATTTTATGAAATATGCAGACAATCACGTATCCGATGTGCAGATCGCTTATATTGGAGGCGGTTCCAGAGGATGGGCCAGAACCTTTATGACAGACCTGGCTATGGAGTCTCAGATGGAGGGAACCATCCGCTTGTACGATATTGACCGGGAAGCAGCAGAGGCAAATGAGGCCATTGGCAATCATTTGTCCCAGCGTCCAGATGTAGTGGGAAAATGGAACTACCGCACCTATGACAGCCTGGAAACAGTTCTGACTGGAGCTGATTTTGTAGTGATCTCCATTCTTCCGGGAACCTTTGACGAGATGGCAGTGGATGTACATATGCCAGAGCGTCTGGGCATCTATCAGTCCGTAGGTGATACGGCAGGCCCTGGAGGCATGATCCGTTCCCTGCGCACCATTCCTATGTTTGTAGAGATTGCTGAGGCGATCAAGGCTTATGCGCCGAAGGCCTGGGTCATCAACTACACCAATCCCATGTCCCTGTGTGTAAAAACACTGTACCATGTATTCCCGGAGATCAAGGCCTTTGGCTGCTGCCATGAGGTATTCGGAACTCAGAAGGTATTAAAGGGAATTGCAGAGGAGGTTTTGGGACTTTCCGACGTTGACCGCCGTGACATCCATGTGAATGTTTTGGGTATCAACCATTTCACCTGGTTTGATTATGCATCCTATAAGGGGATCGATCTTTTCCCAGTGTACCGCGATTATATTGACAAACATTTTGAGGAAGGATACGAGGAGAGGGATACCAATTGGGCGAACGCCTGCTTTGCCTGTGCTCACAGGGTAAAATTCGATCTGTTCCGCCGTTTTGGCCTGATCGCGGCAGCCGGAGACCGCCATCTGGCAGAGTTTATGCCAGGCGATGAATACCTGAAGGATCCTGAGACAGTAGAACAGTGGAAATTCGGACTGACCAGTGTGGATTGGAGAAAGGAAGACCTTCAGAATCGTCTGGAAAAGAGCAGACATCTCCTGGAAGGAAAAGAGGAGATCGAGTTAAAACCAACTGGTGAGGAGGGGATCCTTCTGATGAAGGCTCTCTGCGGACTGGAGCGCGTGGTGAGCAATGTGAATATCCCTAACACCGGACTGCAGATTTCCAATCTTCCGGCTGACGCCATTGTGGAGACCAATGCTGTCTTTGAGCGTGATGCCATCCGCCCGGTTCTGGCCGGCAGGCTTCCGGAGGCTGTGAAAGATCTGATGATGCCTGCCATTGAGAACCATGAGATGATCTTAAAGGCGGCTCTGGACTGTGATAAGGAGCTGGTGGTAAAGGCTTTCTTAAATGACCCTCAGGTAAAGGGAAAGAAGTGTACGGAGGCTGATGTGAGAGCCCTGATCGACGATATGCTGGAAGGTACAAAGAAGTATTTGCCGGAAGGCTGGAACTGTTAATAAAAGATATATGGATGAACGGCTGTAATAAAACGCCCTCAGGGAAACTCAAGAAACAAGAAGCTTGCCCCTGAGGGCGTTTTGTAGTAAGCTATACATAGCAGAAGGCTTGCAAATAAAAACAGACACTTCCCTAAGGAGGACAACGGGGTGGGACAGGCTATTACAGACTATGTAAAGTTTCTGGCAGACGCCAGAGACGCAGTGTACCGTCTGGGCAGCGATCAGAACGCAGCCAGACAGCTGGAGGAGGATGAAAGAAAAAAGGAGAGAGAGCTTGAAGCTCTTAGAAAAGCCGCAGCGGAGGAGGTAAACCAGACCTTAAAGAAGCGGCGGGATGAGATCAATTCCAGTTATGATAAGGAGATCGCAAAAGGACAGGAGCGTCTGAAAAAAGCGGCGCAGAAGCGGGAAAAGGCCAAAAACCAGGGAATGAAGGAGCGGATTTTTGAGGAGACTGGGGAGCTGCGGGAGTATAACCGGGATCTGAAGGTTCAGCTGCGCACTCTGTTCCGGAAGGACGGAACCCCGTTTTGGTGCGCTTCTACCTTTTATTATTCCCTCTATTATCCGAGAGGGCTGAAAGAGATTTTTATTTTTCTTGTAACCATACTGCTCTGCTTTTTGGCAGTTCCCTGCGGGATTTATTTTCTGATACCCAAACGGCTGATCTGGCATCTGATCGCTGTTTATTTTGTGGATGTGGTGATCTTCGGCGGCCTTTATGTGGCAGTGGGGAACCGCACCAGACAGCAGCATTACGATACGATTAAGAAGGGAAGAGAGATCCGCAACCTGCTGCGGGCAAACCGGAAAAAGATCCGGGTGATCACCCGAACCATTCAAAAGGACGGAAATGAGGACATTTATGACCTGGAAAAGTATGACGATGAGATCGCCCGCATCCAGCAGGAGCTTTCAGAGACAGCCTCCAGGAAAAAGGATGCCATCGGAACCTTTGAGAACGTCACAAAGTCAATTATATCCGACGAGATCATGGCCGGATACAGAGAGCAGGTTATGGGACTGGAAGAGGAGGCCGCCGCATTGGGGGAGGCTTTGGGCCGTTTGGAAACCAGCATAAAAGAGCAGAATATCTACATTACGGATACCTATGGACCCTATCTGGGACGGGAATTTCTGCAGCCGGAACGGTTGGCCGCCCTGTCAAAGATCATACAGGATGGATCGGCTTCTAATATTACAGAAGCCATTCAGATCTATAAAGGGATGGAAAAAGCGGAGAGCTGAAACTCTCCGCTTTTTAAATTCTCCAGTTGATACATAACCGTTCTGTTATGTCAAGCTTCCGGGACGATCTATTTGGATCAAATGGTATTTCACCTGGTTGGCAGTGAGGAGCTGGGCCTCCCGCTGATGGCAGGTAAAAATGATGATCTGTCCCTTAAAGGCACGGGACAGCCATTTCAATGCAGTTTTCAGACGGTCGTCGTCATAGAGTACGAAGCTGTCATCAAAGATCAGGGGCATGGTATCACTGCGGCCATTTTGGATCAGCTTGGCTGCAGCCAGGCGCAGGGCCAGATAGATCTGATCCATGGTTCCGCTGCTGACCTGATTGATCGGAACCAGCTTGGTGGGCGTGTTCATAAATACTTCCAGATTTTCATTGATGCTCATGCTGGTGTAAATGCCCCCCGTGATGCCGGAGATGAGATCCGACGCCTCTTTATTTAAATAGAATCCAAAAGAATCACGGATGGAGGCAGAGAGACTTGTTATGGTTTCCTGGGCCAGGTCAATGGCATCTAATTCCTCCTGGATTCGCTCATTTTCCGTGAGAACGCGGCGCAGTCTTTCGGCCTGTTCCCGGCAGACGGACAGATGCTCCAGCTTCTGTTCCAGCTCCCACTGAATCCGCTGCTGTTCTTCAATCTCCTGGGAAAAATGTTCCTGGCTGTTTTTCAGATCCTTCATTTCCTGGGACAGGCGGGCCAGGGTATCCTCGGACTGCCTTAGTGCCTTTGAAAGCCGGAGAAATTCTGCCATGCGTCCTTCCAAGGCATCCATTGCCTCTTTGGATATAGAGGAATCTCCTAAATGCTTGGAAAAAATTTCCTGAAGCAGCTGGGCACTTTTCTCCAGCTCTTTCTTTAACCGGCGCTCTTTATGGCTCTGGATGAATGCGCAGAGAAGAAAGACAGCGGCAGCAGTTCCTGCGGCGACAGCCACAGGGGCAGGGGCCAGGGGAAGGAGGGAAAGAACCAGGCGAGGTACGGTCAGGCAGAGGGCAGTTCCCATAGAAGCAGCAAAGGCCAGGAAAAAGAAGAAAATATTCCAGCCCCTTCTGGAACCTTTCTGATAGGCAGTCTTTATGGCACTGTATTCTTGATACAGCTTTCTGGTGTGATCCAGATATTCCTGAACCGAATCCTTGTCAGAAAACTGGCTTCCTTCCAGGATCTGACGGCCTTTGGCAGCCTTTTCCAGAAGTCCTTCCCTTTCATTCTGGCACTGCTCCAGTTTTTCCTTGAGCTGGGAATATTCGCTGCGGTACTGGATCAGATGATTGGCATAGCTCGGGTCAGAGATCTCCTGCTCAGTGCTGCGTATTTCGCTTAAAAGGGCGGCATAGTCCTTGGCAGCTTCCGGAGTAAACTGGGCTTCCAGGCCCTTTCTCTGGCTTTTGAGATAAGATGCGGCTCGGCTGATATTGAGAGCGGTGCTGCCGGAGGTATTGAGATTAGCGATATAGTTGCGCAGCTCCTCTGCCATGCCGCTGTCTGTAGCGCATTTAAGCTGGCCAATACTGATGGTATTGTCGTAAGAGGTCTCCGACAGGCCACACCGCAGCTGGTCGAAAAGAGCTTTTGTGGGTTCCATTTCCTTTCCGGCCGTCTCATTGACAATGATAAGCTTCTTATCCTGTTTTCGGAAGGTGCGCTGGATCCGATAAACCTGCCCTTCGCTCTCCAGTCGCAGAAAGCCCTCGTAAGCGGCACCTTTCCATGGTTCATATTTGCTGTATACATCGTTTTTGGATGCCCGCCCCCTCTGGCGTTCAATGCCAAAGAGCATCCCTTTGATAAAGGTGTGGAGGGTGGATTTCCCAGCTTCATTTTTTCCGTATACCACGTTTATGCCGTCTTTGAAGGTCAGATCCAGGTCGTGGAATTTTCCAAAGCCTTCAATGTGGAGGCTTAATAGTTTCATGCTGTTCTAACTCCTTTCATCCGTGGTGTGGAGAAGGGCATTTACCCCATAGTACAGTGCCTTCTTCTCTACAGGGCTCATCTCATCTTTTTGGAGGGCCTGTATGAAAAAACCGATCATATCGCTGGAATGTTCCGCAAAGAGGGCGGAAAAATCGTACTGGGGTTCGCTGTCGTCAATCACCTCCGCGATACGGTATTTACTGGCGAGGGCAGTCAGGTCGAAGTCAATATCAGGATCCCTCATACCCTTAATACGGAAGCGGTAGATGTTGTTTGTACCCCGATGCTCCATTTCTCTGGAAATACGGTCGCAGAGCTCCCCATTGGTAGTATCTTTGGATACATTTACAGCAAGAGGGATGTACTGAAGACTGGCGCAGGGGACAAAGGATAGATCTATGAGACGGCGGGTGGTGGGATGGATCTCCCCCACATAAAAGCCGTGGGGGCCTGTTTCCGTCAGATCCAGAGGTTCCGGGGAGCCGCAGTAAACGATCTTTCCCTCAGCCATTACCCGGTGTTTGTGGATATGTCCCAGGGCAATATAGGAGAATGGGGATAACTCCAGGCTGTTGAAATTGATGGGAAGATGGGAGGCGTCTCCGCCGTGAGCCATCAGGATCTGGATCCGGCTGTTTAAGGGAATCTGGATATTCTCCAGCAGGGGAGATTTGATCTCTTTCTGGTGATAGCTGAAGCCGTAGATTTCTGTATTGATGTCCTCAAAATAGACAGAAGTCAGGTGATCCTCCATGAGAAATGTCACATTGGAGCTCCATGTGAAGCTTAAAAGAGCGGAATTTTCACGGATGCGGTCATGATTGCCTGCGATGATCACCACTTTTACAGAAGGGATGGTGGAAAAGAGGTAATTGACCTCCTTTAAGTCCTTCATGAGAGGCTGGCGATGGAACAAGTCGCCGCTGATGAACAGGCAGTCCGCTTCCAGCTTTCCGGCCTGCTCCACAATAGAACGGAATGTGTCCTGGATCGCCTGGGCGCGCTCCTGGCTCCAGGGCTTGCCGGAATCAGGATGCATACCCCAGTGAATGTCTCCGGTATGGACAAATTTCATACTCATTCTCCTTAAAAAGGCAACAGTCCAGCTGGGAAGCTGAACTGTCGCGTGATCCGGCTGTGAAACCAGGGGTGAACAGAGGTTTTACAGCTCGCAGTTGTTTACGGTTCTTGGGAATGGGATCACGTCGCGGATATTGCCCATTCCGGTGAGATACATAACGCAGCGCTCAAAGCCAAGGCCAAAGCCGGCATGGCGTGTGGATCCATATTTGCGCAGATCCAGATAGAATCCGTAATCCTCCTCCTTCAGTCCAAGCTCCTTCATTCTGGCAACCAGCTTATCGTAGTCATCCTCCCTCTGGCTTCCGCCGATGATCTCTCCGATGCCGGGAACCAGACAGTCTACAGCGGCGACGGTCTTGTTGTCCGGGTTCATCTTCATATAGAAGGCCTTGATTTCTTTCGGATAGTCGGTAACGAATACGGGACGTTTGAAGATCTTCTCAGTCAGGTAGCGCTCGTGCTCGGTCTGAAGGTCGCAGCCCCAGGATACCTTGTAGTCGAACTCATCATTGTGCTCCTCCAAGAGCTTTACGGCCTCCGTGTAGGTGATGCGGCCAAATTCGGAGTTTAATACATTGTTTAAGCGGTTCAACAGGCCCTTGTCTACAAACTGGTTAAAGAAGTTCATCTCTTCAGGCGCGTGTTCCAGGACGAAACGGATAATGTATTTTAACATTCCTTCTGCCAGCATCATGTTATCGTCCAGATCGGCAAAGGCCATTTCCGGCTCGATCATCCAGAACTCAGCGGCATGACGTGTGGTGTTGGAGTTCTCGGCGCGGAAGGTAGGGCCAAAGGTGTAAATGTTGCGGAAAGCCATAGCGTATGTCTCGCCGTTTAACTGGCCGCTTACGGTCAGGTTGGTTGGTTTTCCGAAGAAATCCTGGCTGAAATCAACCTTGCCATCCGCTGTCTTTGGGATATTGTTTAAATCCATGGTGGTTACCTGGAACATTTCTCCGGCTCCCTCGCAGTCGCTTCCGGTGATCAGAGGAGTATGGACATATACGAAATCGCGCTCCTGGAAATACTGGTGAATGGCATAGGCAATGAGTGAGCGGACACGGAACACGGCCTGGAAGGTATTGGTTCTGGGGCGCAGATGGGAAATGGTCCGCAGATATTCCAGGGAATGACGCTTTTTCTGGAGCGGATAATCCGGTGTGGAGGTTCCCTCTACGGTCACCTCTGTGGCCTGGATCTCAAAGGGCTGCTTTGCCTGTGGGGTAGCCACCAGGGTTCCCTTTACGATGATAGCGGTTCCCACGCTCAGCTTGGAAACCTCGGCAAAATTAGAAAGGCTGTCGTGATAAACTACCTGCAGTGTCTCAAAGAAGGATCCATCGCTGACAACGATAAAGCCGAAAGCTTTGGAATCCCTGAGGCTGCGTACCCAGCCGCCGATGCTTACTTCTTTGTCCAGATATTCCTCCGGATGTCTGTAAAGTTCTCTTACGGTAATCAGATCCATGACTGATAATCTCCTTTTCTTCATATCTAAAATTCAGTATTCCCCAATCCTTCCGGAATCGGACGCAACTTATATAACGAGATTATATGATATTTCCACGTATGTTTCAAGGCTTAAATCGCCACTTGAGCTTTCGCGGAGGTTTCCTTCCGGCTGTTTGGGTTTTTGCATGTCCGGTAAACCCCTAAATCCGGGCAGACGGATCCGGTGGGTGTGCTGATCCAGTCCTGTTTTCGACAAATATCGCGGTTATCTGCGCTAAGGAGTTGCTATCTTGTGGTATTTGCATGATCAAACCACAAGATATAGATTTCAATGTAAAAATTGGGTAAAAAAGTAAAAAAATGTCGGAAATATGCACAAAAAGTAGGAAATAAATTTTAAAATTTATATACCATTTACAAAAATTGTGGTATAATTGAAATTGCAAAAATACTAACAGCAAGAGGTGATAACGTGATTAAAAAAGAAATGATAGCCATGCTATTAGCTGGCGGACAGGGGAGCCGTCTTGGAGTGCTGACACAGAAGGTAGCCAAGCCGGCGGTATCTTTTGGGGGGAAGTACCGGATCATTGATTTTCCGCTGAGCAACTGCATCAATTCCGGCGTTGACACAGTCGGCGTATTGACGCAGTATCAGCCATTACGTTTAAATTCACATATAGGGATTGGAGTTCCCTGGGATTTAGACAGGAATGTGGGTGGTGTGACTATTTTACCTCCGTATGAGCGCAGTAAGGGCAGCGACTGGTATACAGGCACGGCCAATGCCATTTATCAGAACCTGGAGTATATGGAGGCATACAATCCGGAATACGTCCTCATATTGTCAGGAGACCATATTTACAAGATGGATTATGAGGTCATGCTGGATTATCACAAGGCCAACAATGCTGATATCACTATTGCTGCTATGCCCGTGCCCATCGAGGAAGCCAGCCGTTTTGGAATCCTGATCACAGACGAGGCAAACCGTATCACAGAGTTTGAGGAAAAACCTCCGGTTCCCAGAAGCAACCTGGCATCCATGGGAATCTACATATTCAGCTGGCCCGTATTAAAGGAAGCTCTGATCAAAATGAAGGACGAGCCTGGATGTGACTTTGGAAAGCACATCATTCCTTACTGCCACGCAAGAGGGGACAGGATCTTTGCTTACGAGTACAATGGTTACTGGAAGGATGTAGGAACCCTGGGATCTTATTGGGAAGCAAACATGGAGCTTATTGATATTATCCCTGAGTTTAATCTGTATGAGGAGTATTGGAAGATCTATACGAAAAATGATGTGATCCCGCCTCAGTTTGTGTCTGCGGATGCGAACATTGAGCGGAGCATCATCGGCGAGGGGACAGAGATTTACGGAGAGGTAGTCAATTCTGTGATCGGCGCAGGAGTGACCATTGCCAAAGGCGCAGTGGTAAAGGATTCGATCGTGATGCAGGGATCCTTTATCGGTGCGGGAGCTAAGGTAAATAAGGCGATCATCGCAGAGAATGTGAGGGTAGGTTCCAATGTGGAACTGGGCGTGGGCGAATACGCTCCCAGCACCTATGACCCCAAGGTATATCAGTTTGATCTGGTGACAGTGGGTGAAAACTCTGTGATCCCTGACGGGGTAAAGGTCGGAAAGAATACTGCAATATCAGGTGACACCATAGTGGGCGACTATCCTGACGGATTACTGGCCAGCGGAAATTACATTATAAAGGCAGGTGGCGTGAAATGAGAGCAATCGGTATCATTTTAGCAGGCGGAAACAGCAAAAGAATGAGAGAACTGTCCAACAAGAGGGCAGTAGCGGCTATGCCGGTTGCGGGAAGCTACCGCAGCATCGATTTTGCACTGAGCAATATGACAAACTCCCATATCCAGAATGTGGCAGTTTTTACACAGTATAATTCCAGATCCCTGAATCTGCATTTGAGTTCTTCCAAGTGGTGGGATTTCGGACGCAAGCAGGGGGGATTGTTTGTATTTACCCCTTCCATTACACCGGAAAACGGCGATTGGTATAGGGGAACAGCGGATGCACTGTATCAGAACCTGACCTTCTTAAAGAACAGCCATGAGCCTTATGTGGTGATCGCAGCAGGCGATGGAGTGTACAAGCTGGATTATAATAAGGTATTAGAATATCATATCGAGAAGAAGGCAGATATTACCGTGGTCTGCAAAGATATGGACGAGGGAATGGACGTTACCCGGTTTGGATGCGTGAAACTCAATGATGACGGACGTATCACAGATTTTGAGGAGAAACCAGTGGCTTCCGATGCCAGCGTGATCTCCTGCGGCATCTACGTGATCCGGAGAAGACAGCTGATCGAGCTTCTGGAGCGCTGTGCTGCAGAGGATCGTTATGAGCTGGTAAATGATATTTTAGTACGTTATAAGAATTTAAAGAGGATCTATGCTTATAAGCTGGAAGGCTATTGGAGCAATATCGCTTCCGTGGATTCCTACTATAAGACCAATATGGATTTTCTGAAGCCGGAAGTGCGTGATTACTTCTTTAAACAGTATCCTGACGTATATACTAAGATCGACGATCTTCCACCGGCCAAGTATAATCCGGGAGCAGTGGTGAAAAACAGCCTGGTATCCAGCGGATGTATCTTAAATGGCACAGTAGAAAATTCCGTGCTCTTTAAGAAGGCATATGTGGGAAATAATTGTGTGATCAAAAACTCCATCATCTTAAATGACGTATATATCGGTGACAATACGGTGATCGAGAACTGTATCGTGGAGAGCAGGGATACGATCCGCGCCAATACCACTCATATAGGGACTCCCGACAATATCAAGATCGTTGTGGAGAAGAACGAGCGGTATACGCTGTAAGACAGAGTCTCTTGCGGAGAGAGGACGACAAGCCGCAGAGAACTGCGTACAGAACAGAGGGGGGAGAAGATCATGCAGGTGACAGATGTGAGAGTGAGACGGGTTGAGAAGGATGGAAAAATGAAAGCCATCGTTTCCATTACCCTGGATAATGAATTTGTGATCCATGATATTAAGGTGATCGAAGGGGAGAAGGGGCTGTTCATCGCTATGCCTAGCAGAAAAGCGGCAGACGGAGAATACCGGGATATTGCTCATCCGATCAATTCCAACACCAGGGATATGATCCAGACGATCATTCTGAACAAGTATGAGACAACGCTGCTGGAGCATGAAGCAGCGGAAGCCATGGTATAAAACAGTGAAATATTAATTGGAATCTTAATTATAATAAAGAGCGGAAAAGATCAGGGCGCTGCAAGATGGATTGCCATCTTGCAGCGCCCTGGTTGTTTTTTAGTTGTTTTTGGTTAAGATGCTTCTTGCCACGCTGATTCCGTTGGCGGAAGCCTGCTGCAGTCCTCTGGTGACGGAAGCACCGTCTCCAATGGCGCGAAGGCCCTTGATGCTTGTCTCAAAATCAGAGTTGACAACTACCTTATTGGAGTAGAATTTTACCTCTACGCCGTAAAGGAGCGTCTCGTCGCTGGCGATGCCGGGAGTTACCTTGTCCAGTGCCAGAAGCATTTCTTTAATATCTGTCATGATACGGTGAGGGAATACAAGGGACAGATCGCCGGGAACCGCATCCTTTAAGGTGGGGATCAGATTGTTGCGGCAGAGGCGCTCCTCTGTGGTGCGGCGGCCTCTCTGGAAATCGCCGAAGGTCTGAACCATGATCCTTCCTCCGCAGAGCATGTTGGACAGCTGGGCAATATGCTTGCCGTACTCAATCGGCTCGTTGAAGGGTTTTGTGAAGTTTTTGCTTACCAACAGGGCAAAGTTTGTATTGTGGGTTTTGTACTCTTTGGACTTGTAGGCATGTCCATTGACCACAGCAAGGCCGTTTTCATAGTACTCAGTGGCTACCTCGCCGGAGGGATTGGTACAGAAGGTGCGCACCTTGTCGTCAAAGGTTGGGGTGTAGTAAACCAGCTTTGCCTCATAGAGGTTTTCATTTAAGAACTTCATAACCTCATCCCGGACCTCAACGCGCACGCCAATATCTACGGTTCCCACCTTTGTTTCAATCCCGTGATTGCTGCAGATATGGGAGAACCAGTCAGAGCCCTCCCGGCCAATGGCGGATACCACCTCAGGGGCATAGTAGGTTTCTCCCTTATCTGTGATAACGCCCTTTACCGTATCGCCCTCAATGAGAATATCCTTTACCATAGTATTAAATTCCATGGAAACGCCCTGAGACAGCAGGTGCTCCTGGAGGCGGGTGTAGATCTTATATCCCTCCTCGGTTCCCAGATGGCGGATGGGGCATTCGATCAGCTTTAAGTTGGCGTTGATGGCCTTGCGGCGGATCTCCTCGATCTCCTTTTGCTTGTCTACGCCGTACACATTGGTGTCAGCCCCGAATTTTAAGTAAATGTTGTCGGACTCCTTTAACAGCTCCACGGTCTTATCGTAGCCGAGGATCTCAGGAAGGTTTCCTCCCACATCCGGTGAAAGGGAAAGCTTTCCGTCAGAGAAAGCTCCGGCTCCGGCAAATCCTGTGGTGATGGAGCATGGCTTACAGCCCACACAGACTTTGGTGGTGCGCTTCGGGCAGACCCGCTTTTCAATGGGGCGTCCCTTCTCCACCATAAGGATCTTCATGTCGGGCTTTTTTTGGATTAACTCGTAGGCGCAGAAGATACCAGAAGGGCCGGCGCCGATGATGATGACATCAAAATTGTTGTTTGAACTCATAAAAAACTCCTTTCGTTGCGATTTACTGCAATACAGACGTTCATTTTTAGCGAAACAGCTTTTTCCAGGCCATTTCAGGCCATTTCCCCCAATGGACAGGCACAAAAAAAACCGGTATGCAGAAAGACCTGTATACAGGCATTATGTCAATTCTAGTGTATCATAATGCGGCGGCTTATGCAAGGGCGGCAGCCTTTAGAAAATATTCCATAAATAGTCACAGAATAGTTAAATTATGTTAAGGTAAACTCAAAGACTGGAATCCTCCCTTATGGTATGATATAGATATGGAACCAGATACAGAAGAAAAATAGGAGCATAGAGCCAAAGGCTGTTTTAACAGCAATTTCAAAAGAGAAAGCAGGTGGAGAGATGAAGGCGGGAAAGGCAGTAAAATGGATCCTGATCTGTGTGCTTACCGTTATGGTAGGGGTAGGTGCAGGGGTGATGGCCGAGGGATACGGTATGTACCGGAGAGCTATGGAGGAGGTCAGTCTGGAAGATAAGGTCGCCTCCATCAGGGGGAAGGAAAACTACACTGCTTTTGATGAACTCCCTGAAATCTATGTGGACGCAGTGCTGTCTGTTGAGGATCACCGGTTTTATAATCATGGCGGGATCGATCTGATCGCTATCGCCAGGGCGGTTGTAAATGATATAAAGGCAGGAGCCTTTGTGGAGGGCGGAAGCACCGTTACACAGCAGCTGGCAAAAAACATGTATTTCAGCCAGGAAAAGGAAATGAGCAGGAAGGTGGCAGAGGTGTTTGTGGCCTTTGACCTGGAGAAGCATTATACGAAGAATGAGATACTGGAGCTGTATGTAAACACCATCTATTATGGAGACGGATATGATTGTGTAAAGGAAGCCAGCATAGGTTATTTTGGAAAGGAACCTGGGGATATGACAGACTACGAGAGCACTCTTTTGGCAGGGATCCCCAACGCCCCCTCCTGTTATGCCCCCACAAAGAATCCGGAGCTGGCGGCAAAGAGGCAGAAGCAGGTGGTAAACCGTCTGGTGACATGCGGCTATTTTACGGAGGAGAGGGCCATGGAGACCATCGCGGTGGGAAGCAGAAATTAAGGAAAGCCCCGCCGGTCCCCCTGGTGCGCATTATTGGATCGCCAGAATGGGGATTTCGGTCAGGAGAGCAGAGACAGCGGTCAGCGCCAGAAGGAATATTATATTCCACAAGGTAAAGACTCCCAGATACCGCCCTTTCTCTTTTGGATACCGCAGGGCAACCTGCTTGTAGGAAATCAGGCTTGCCATGGAAGCAATAAGGGTTCCCAGGCCGCCCAGATTTGTCCCAATGATCAGCAGATCCCATTTCTCGGTGAAGCTGGAGAGGAGCAGGGCGGCAGGGACATTGCTGATTACCTGGCTCATGGCAATGGCGGCTGCCTTTTCGTGTCCTGTGATCATGGTTACAGCCAGATCGCGGAAAGGAGGAAAGCGGTTCATATTCCCAATAAATATAAAGAAAAAGAGGAAGGTAGCTAAAAGGGAATAATCCACAGACTGAAAAAGGCGCCTATCCTTTATTGTCACCCCGGCAGTTATGATAAGAAGAAGAACAGGGGCTGGAAGAAGGCCGCTGACCGTGAGCATACAGATCAAAAAAAGGAAAAGATAATAGGCAGTCCCCCGGATATTGGGAGGGGCTGTCTTTTTTGTGATGCTCACATTGGCCCGGCCCCTTGGGAATCCTATTACGGAGCAGAGCCACAATCCTGCTGCGGACACAGCGGTATAGGGCAGCATCAGCTTTAAAAAGTCAGAGAGCTCCATAGATGACAGGCTGTAGAGATATAGGTTTTGGGGATTTCTCATGGGGGTGAGCATACTTCCCAGGTTTGCTCCAATGGTCATCAGGGTAACGGTATATACGATCCTGTTCTGCATACCTGCTATTTCCAGGATCATGATGGCGAAGGGAACGAAGGTGATCAGGGCCACATCGTTGGTGATGAACATACTTGCAAAAAAGCATAAAAAGATCAGCATCCACGCGATGCCCCGCTGGGATGATACCCGCTCTAAAAGCCTTTCGCCCACATAACGGAACACGCCAAGGCTGCTAAGTCCGGCTACCACAGCCATCAGGCAGAATAGTAAGATGATGGTTCCTATATTGGAGGAGAGGTATCCCAGGTATCCTCTGTCAGGCCTTACGAAAAAGCAGGATATAAGGGCCAGGACAAAGGAAACGACCAGAATGGTTTCCTGTTTTATAAACGAGCATATGCGTGATTTCATGGTTTGTTTTTTGATTCCTTTCTTAAGTTTTATATTCGGATATGGGAACTGCAGGGTGACGGGCCTGCGTTCTGGACGCAGCCTTATTAACTATATGATATTTTGTGAGAAAAGGCAATCAAGTGTAACGGTTCATAATCAAAAAAATTTTTAGGTCATCTTAAAAATATTTATATAAAATATTCATATATGTATTAAAAAAAGAACAAAAATCATGCATTTAGCACAAAAAAGATGGCTTAACATGTTGACAACATGGCCGCCATGTTATAGACTGTAGATACCAGTCAAGAGATAAAAGAGATAAAGAGGTATATGATATGAAACGGATATTGATTGATGCAGATACAGGAATTGATGATTCTCTGGCGATCCTTTATGCTTTGAGATCACCCAATTTCCATGTGGAAGGCATCACGACCTGTTTTGGAAATAATTGTGCGGAACAATCGGCAGATAACTGCCTGCGTTTGATCCGGCTGTCCGGCTGTGGGTATGAGGTTCCTGTGGCAGTGGGGGCCAATGAGTCTTTGGACGGTGTATTTGCGTCTGCACCGGCTTATATCCATGGAGACAATGGGATTGGGAATGTGGAACTTCCGGAAAGCAGCCAGAAGCTGTTGGATGAGGCAGCCTGTGATTTTATCATCCGTAAGGCAGAGGAATTAAAAGGCGAGCTGATTATTATTACAACAGGGCGCATGACAAACCTGGCTATGGCTTTGGAGAAGGATCCCTCCCTTCCAAAGAAAGTGAAAAAGGTAGTGGCCATGGGAGGCTGCTACAAGGTTCCTGGAAATGTGAGCCCATACGCAGAGGCCAATATCCATGGAGATGCCAGAGCTGCGGATATGGTATTTAAGGCAGGATTCCATCTGACATTGGTAGGGTTAGATGTGACAATGAAGACCTTCATTACCCAGACAGATGTGGACAATCTGTGTGAATACTGCTTGGAAGAATGCCGTCCGATCGCGCAGTATATAAAAGATGTTCTCCGTCTCTATTTTGAGTTTCACCGTGTGACCATGGGGATGGCCCATGCCAGCGTGGTTCATGATCCTTTGGCTGTACTCATTGCGGAGGATCCGTCCCTGGGCGTTTACGAGATGGTAAGGGCAGGGGTGGAATATCAGTCTGAGGCATATAGCGGCATGATCACAACAGATACAGGATTTGTCCCAGTCCTTGACCGGGAGGAGATCGCTGTCTGCACCCAGGTAGATTCTGTGAAGGCGGTGCGCAGGTTATTCAGTGTTTTCCAGGATATGACTCCTGGACGGTACAATAAAAAATAAAAGTAAGGAGTGGAATCGTTATGGGTAAGAAAATGATGCACATTGGGCTGGAGAAGGGCCAGATCGGACGATATGTATTCCTTCCCGGAAGTCCTGAGCGGACGGAAAAGATTGCCGCTTACTTTGAAAATCCCAGAGAGATTGCTTATAACCGGGAATACCGCACATTTGTAGGACAGCTGGACGGCGTTGATGTGGCAGTGACCAGTACCGGGATCGGCGGCCCTTCCGCAGCCATCGCAGTGGAGGAACTGCATCAGTGCGGAGCAGATACTATGATGCGGGTAGGAACCTGCGCTTCCGTATCACCGAAGGTTTCCATCGGAGATATTGTGATCCCTAACGGTGCGGTTAAGATGGAGGGAGTAAGCAATCATTACCTCCCAGTAGAATTTCCTTCCGTTCCGGATTTCCAGATGTTAAAGGCCATTGAGCAGGCGGCCATGAACCTTGGGTATCCTTATGATGTGGGAGTGACGATCACAAAAGCTTCCTTCTATACCCAAACCTCTCCTGAGACAAAGCCGGTGGGTCCGGAGCTCATTTACAAGTGGGAGTCATATAAGAAGGGAGGAGCTTCCTCCACCAGCATGGAATGTGCTCCTCTCTTTGCAGTAGGCGCTTCCCTTGGGATCCGCACCTCATGTGTTATGGCCAGCGCCACCAACTATGAGAGCGGAAAGGTGAAAGAGGGAGCGGAGAAGATGGATATTGAGGACAGAGCGATCCGCACAGCCATTGAGGCTATGAAGCTTATTATAAGAAACGATCAGAAAGGCGAATAATGGATTTCCAAACAATTCCAAAGCTGGCAGAAATGAATATACCTTATTATGTCCAGATCTACGACATTATCTATCAGCTGATCCAGGAGGAGAAACTGAAGGAGGGGGATACCCTTCCCGGAGAGAATATCCTGGCAGACTACTGGAAGGTAAGCCGGAGCACAGTGAGGATGGCTGTGCGTAAGCTGGAGGAGGACGGGTATATCTATAAAATGCAGGGGAAAAAGACGATGGTTACAGGACAGTTCGCCAGAGACAGGGAAGGGTTTCAGCATATTGCAAATCCCTGCCTTGGATGCTGTGTTGACCAGATCACCAGAACGGAGTATACCGTTCATGTTCAGAACGGAGGCCGTCTGGTAGGAGATCTGCTGGGGTATCACGGACAAACATTTACAGCAGCTGTCGTGGATCTCAAATACTTTGCGGGGGAGACGTATGTGGCTTCCTCAGTAACCATTATCCCCATTATGGAACTGGAAAAAAGAGAGATAGAGATTGATAATGAGGAACGGATGAAGGAATTTGCCATGAGAGGCCTTTATCAGGAGGCGGAGCGTTCCCGTTTGTCTATGAGCGCGGTAGAATGGTCAGACATTGCAGTAGATCAGCCTAAATGTCCCATCGTGATCATTATGGACGAGGTTTTAGTCCAGGGGGAAGAACCCTTGAGCTATCACAAGTACCGTATGGACAGCAACTGGTATCGGTTTGTCCTGGAACGGAGGAAATAGACGCTGGCTTATCATGGTTTTAGAGACAGAGCGGGCGCTATGAAGATATATTTATATACCTAAGGAGGAGAAAAAATGAAAAAAAGAATCGTAAGTACCGTACTGGCGGCCGCGATGGCTGCCTCCATGATCTCAGGCTGCGGATCTTCTGGTCAGGGAGCTTCCGAAGCTGCTCCAAAGGAGGAGAACAAAGCAGAAGGTACAGAGAGCAAGGGGGAAGGAGCAGAAAGCAAGGCAGAGGCAGCAGAGGATGCTTCCGGCGATCCTTTAAAAGTAGTTTACCTGTGCAACGGCAACCTGGGTGATAAGGGCTTTAACGATTCCGCAGCCAGCGGTATGCAGAAGCTGGCTGACGAGATGGGAGCTGAGGTCAAGACCATTGAAATGGGACGGGATGAGACCAGCTACGAAGGAAATTATCTGGATGTTTCAGAGCAGGATTGGGATATGATCGTGTCAGGAACCTGGTCCGTAAAGGAACTGGCTCAGGATATTGCAGCAGAGTTCCCGGAGAAAAACTATCTCATCTTCGACGTATCGGTTGACAGAGATGTAGTAACAGAGGGAAATATGATGGGTGTAAATTATTACTCCAATCAGGCCGCTTTCCTTTCCGGCGCACTGGCTGCTAAAATGCTGGAGTCCGGAGATGCAAAGATTGATGCTTCCCAGAAGATTTTAGGCTTTGTGGGTTCCATGGATACAGCAAACATCAATGACTTCCTGGTAGGCTATCTGGAAGGAATCAAGTATGTAGACCCTGAGATCAAAGTAGTTACCTCTTATGTAGGTTCCTTCGAGGACGTTTCAAAATGTATGGAAATGACAACACAGCTTTACAATCAGGGCGCTCAGGTGGTGTATGCCCCTGCTTCCCAGTCTATTTTAGGAGCTGTGACAGCTGCCCAGAAGTCTGACAAGTACCTGATCGCCTGCGACCAGGATCTGTACTCTGAGTTAAAAGAGTCTGATCCAGAGCTGGCAGCCAACGTACTCTCCTCCAGCTTAAAGAATGTAGGCGAGTCCATTTACACCTCTATCAAGGATTGGAAAGAGGGAACAAAGACCCTGGATCAGGATTACATCTTGGGACTGGACAGCGGAGCAGTTGGGCTGGCTAAGAATGACAATTATACAGCGATCGTTCCAGAAGAAATCCAGAAATTCATAGACGAGACAGAAGAAAAGATCATCAGCGGTGAAGTCGCTGTGGGAACTGCCTTTGATATGACAACTGAGGAAGTGGCAGCCCTGCGTGACGGAATGAAACCTTGATGCAGAGAGCCATAGCGCACAGTTAAGGTGATCCTAGGGAGGCGGCTGAGTTTTGCAGACGCCTCCTTTTTCTATGAAAACAAAGATAAAGAGGTATGATCATGGCAGAAGAAGCATTGCGGATGTCGCATATTGTGAAAATATACCCCAACGGTGTCATGGCCAACAAAGACGTGACCCTGTCTGTAGAGCAGGGGGAGATCCATGCCCTGTCCGGAGAAAACGGAGCGGGAAAATCCACCCTGATGAAGATACTTTTTGGAGAGGAGCAGCCCACCTCCGGCGAGATTTATGTAAATGGCAAGCAGGTACATATGTCATCTCCCCAGATGGCAATCAAAATGGGGATAGGAATGGTTCATCAGCACTTCATGCTGGTTCCTTCCCTGACAGTGGCGGAGAACATTATTCTGGGAATGGAGCCGAAAAAAGGCATTATGACCGACCTGGATTTTGCCAGAAAACAGGTAGAGGAGATGGGAAAGAAATACAATCTCTATGTGGAGCCGGACAAGCGGGTAGAAGATCTGACGGTAGGGCAGAAACAGAAAGTGGAGATTTTAAAGGCGCTGTTTCGCGGGGCAAAGATCCTCATTCTCGATGAGCCGACAGCAGTTTTAACTCCCCAGGAGACCCAGGAACTGTTTGACGAGCTCCTTCATCTGAGAGACAGCGGATACACGATCATCTTCATTTCCCATAAGCTTCAGGAGATCAAACAGATATGCAGCCGCATCACCATCATACGCCGGGGAGAGACTATGGGGGTTCACGATGTATCCCAGGTTTCCGAACAGGATATTTCCCGTCTCATGGTGGGAAGGGATGTAGTGCTGAGTGTGGAAAAGAAGGAGGCTCATCCCGGTGCTTCTCTGGTAAAGATCAAGGATCTGGTGGTTGTAAATGAAAATGGGAAGCGGGCAGTGGATCACGTTTCCTTTACCCTGAGAAAGGGAGAAATCCTGGGAATTGCAGGTGTAGAGGGAAATGGTCAGAATGAGCTGGTATCCGCTCTCACTGGAATGGGTTCCTACAGCAGTGGGACGATTGAAGTAAATGGTCAGGATATTAAAGGGTATTCTGTGGAAAAGATTCGTAAGCTGAAGCTGGCCCATATCCCGGCGGACCGTATGACGATGGGAATGGCTCCCAGACTTTCCATTACGGAAAATATGATCGCAGACAAGCTGAACTGGAAGCGGTTGTTTCATCATGGTATCCGCAACCTCAAGGCTGTAAAGGAATATGGGGAGGAAATGGTAAAGGAATACTTGATCTTCTGTAAGTCCCAGGAGGTTTCCATTAACAGCCTGTCAGGAGGAAACATACAGAAAGCAGTGCTTGCCAGAGAGCTGTCCGGTTCTCCCGAGATCATTGTTGCAGATCAGCCAACGCGGGGGGTGGACGTAGGCGCAACAGAGTTTATCCGCCAGCGTCTGGTGCAGATGAGGGACGAGGGAAATGGAGTGATCCTCATAAGCTCTGACCTCAATGAGGTTTTGGGACTGTCCGACAGCCTGATCGTTATGTATGAGGGAAAGATTGCCGCGTACATAAAAGATGTATCCAAAATGACAGAGGAACAGCTGGGTGTCTATATGTTAGGTATTCAGATCCAGTCGGAGGAGGAGATTAAGGAGGCACGGCATGAACAGTAATAAACGAATCAATTTATTGGTGGATGTGGTAAAATTGGCCCTGATCATCCTCATCGCCTGCGCTATGGTCTCAGTGATCGTATTCTTAGTCAGCGACGAGCCTATGGCGGCGATCAGCAGCTTTTTCCTCGGGCCTTTTACTTCCCTGCGAAGGGTGGGAAATATTATAGAGGCGGCAGCGCCCCTTATGTTTACGGCCCTTGCAGTTATCATTATTTTTGGATCCGGACAGTTTTCCATGATCGCAGAGGGATCCTTCTTTATCGGAACAACTGGAGCGATGGTGGTTGCTATTGCCTGTAAGCTTCCGGCAGGGATCCACTCAGGGGCAGCGATCCTGTTTGGCGGACTCTGCGGGGCAGCGGTAGCGATGGTTCCGGCTTTCCTGAAAATGAAATGGAATGTAAGCGAGCTGGTGACCTCCATTATGTTTAACTATGTGGTTCAGTTCTTTGCCATTTACATGGTAAGCTATCATTTCCGTGAGGTCAGCAGTTCCAGCTTGGCTTCCCTGGAATTTGCGGACAGCTCCCGTCTTCCGGTAGTGCTGGACGGAACCAGGATCCATGCAGGCATTGTGCTGGGTATTGTGATCTGTGTGCTGGTATGGTTCTTCCTGTACCGCACTTCTTACGGTACAAAGCTTCGCATCACCGGTGACAACGCTCTGTTTGCAAAGTATACAGGGCTTAAAGTGACGGGGATCATGGTAACTGCCCAGGTGCTGGCAGGAGCCATTGCCGGTATGGGCGGCGCTTCCGAGCTTCTTGGAATGTATAACCGTTTTAAGTGGACTACAAGTCCGGGATACGGCTGGACAGGTATCGTAGTGGCTCTGCTGGCAAGAAGCAATCCTCTTTTGGTTCCTTTGGCAGCGGCATTTATCGGTTATCTGAATGTAGGAGCAGATATTATGGCCCGCAGCAGTGATGTGGGACGGGAAGTAGTTGATATTATCCAGGCTGTCATGATGTTCTTCATCGCAGCGGATGCCCTCTTAAAGGGATGGAGACAGCGTATGATCGTCAAAGCAGCGCAGGCAGAGGAAAAGGAGGCGGCACAGTCATGAATTTAATCCAATTGATCTTCAGCACAGACTTCCTGTATATGTGGATAAGAGTGGCAACGCCCATTCTGTTTGCTTCCCTGGGGGCTGTGATCTGTACAAAGGCAGGTGTGGTTAATCTGGGCCTGGAAGGAATCATGCTTATATCTGCCCTGGCAGGAGTGCTGGGAAGCGCTTTTGGAGGAAGCCTCTGGATTGGGCTTTTAGTAGGGCTTTTGGCAGCCCTGGCAGTAAGCGCCTTATTTGCTTATTTTCATTTAGTATTGAAGGCCAACAATGTACTTTGCGGTACAGCAGTTAATACCATGGCTTCTGGCCTTACGGTTTTCGTATTGCAGCTGGCAACTGGGGAAAAGGGAAATTCTTCCTCCTTAAAAAGCTTTTCCTTCCCCAATGTGGATATTCCTGTCATTAAAGACATTCCTGTTTTGGGAGGGATTCTGTCAGGCCATAATGCCTTGACCTATTTAGCGCTGGCTATGGTGGTTTTAATCTGGTTTTTCCTGTATAAGACTCCTACAGGACTCCGCATGAGAGCGGTAGGAGAGAATCCTAACGCAGCTTCCAGTGTGGGGCAGAATGTGATAAAGATCCGTTTTCTGGCCATTGTGCTCTGCGGACTTATGACAGGACTTGGAGGGATGTATCTGTCCATGGGATACTTGACCATGTTTGTGAGGGATATGACGGCCGGACGAGGTTTTATCGCTTTGGCAGCCTGCTCCATGGGCCAGGCAACTCCGGTGGGAGCCCTGCTTTCCTCCATGATATTTGCATTTTTTGACGGCTTGTCCAATATACTTCAGGTACTCAAAATTCCGTCTGAGTTTATTCAGATGCTGCCATATCTGGCAACCATTGCTGGTCTGACCGTATATTCGATCCAGAAGTCAGCAGCGGCAGGAAAAAAGACGAAAAAATTAGAGGAGGCAAAAAATTAATGGCACTTGATAAAGAAAGCAAAACAATAGGAAAGAAACAGTATCATATTCATTTAAAACCAGGGGATATTGGAAAATACGTCCTTCTTCCCGGCGATCCGGCCCGATCTGACCGGGTGGCAAACTATCTGGATCAGGCAGAACTGGTTGCCAACAACAGGGAGCACAGAACCTTTACCGGATATTATAAGGGGGTGAAGATCTCTGTTACTTCTACAGGTATGGGCTGCCCTTCCGCAGCTATTGCAGCGGAGGAGCTGATGAACATTGGGGCAGAGTGCCTGATCCGTATTGGAAGCAGCGCAGCCCTTCAGGAGGGGATTAAGATCGGCGATCTGATGATCTCTACCGGCTCCATGAAAAATGAGGGAACCAGCCGTTTCTATGTGCCGGACTGTTTCCCGGCTGTTCCGGATTTTGATTTGACAAGGGCCATCATCGACACAGCGAGGGAGATGGAGCCGGATCTGTCCGGAAAGGTGTATTACGGCATCAACGCTTCAGATGACGCTTTTTATGGGGAGACGCAGGAGTGGATCAACAAGCTGTCCGATCTGGGCTGCCTGAACGTGGAGATGGAGAGCTCTGCGCTCTATACCGTATGCCATAGGCGTAAAAAGAGGGCTGCCATGATCAGTGCCGTATCCGGCAATCTGATTACAGGAGAAGTGATCTATGAGACAGCCAACGAAGGGCTGGCAACCGGATGGGATGAGGAGATTAAGGTTGTTTTAGAGGCCATTTACCGGTTTGAGAAGGAAATGGAAGGAAAGAATTAGAAAAAGAGTTTATAAAAAGAGTTTAGAAGAAGAATCCAGAAACAATCTCAAAAAGAATGACAGGAGGGATCAGAGATGGCGGAAGAAAAGACCATGCATCTGGACGTGACGTCTGAAATGATTGGCAAGTATGTTTTCTTACCGGGAAGCGTTGAACGGGCTTCCCTGATTGCAAAGCATTTTGACAATCCGGTGAAAATTGCTCACAAGAGAGAGTATTTAAGTTATACAGGAACTTTGGACGGTGTTCCGGTTACCGTGACCAGCACAGGTATTGGAGGCCCTTCTGCCTGTATTGCCATTGAGGAGCTTTATTCCTGCGGTGCTCATACCATGATGCGCATCGGTTCCGCAGCTTCCACTTCTCCTAAGGTAAAGATCGGAGACGTGGTGATCCCCAACGGCGCAGTGCGAATGGAGGGGACAGGGAACCATTACCTTCCTTTTGAGTTTCCAGCGGTTCCGGATTTCCAGATGTTAAAAGCATTGGAGCAGGCGGCTATGAAGCTGGGGTATCCATACAATATAGGAGTGACGATTACAAAAGATTCCTATTATACCGAGGCAGAGCCTGAGACAAAGCCGGTTTATCATGAATTAAAGGCAAAATGGGATTCCTATTTGGCCGGAGGCGCCACCAACACAAGCATGGAATGTGCAGTGCTGTTCCTAATCGGAGCTTCCCTGGGAATCCGTACCTCCAGCGTTATGATCAGCGCTACCAATTTTGGGGAGTACTCCAACGATGCTGAGGATTATCCAGCTGGCTGGGAGGAGAGAGCCATTGAAGTGGGGATCGAAGCCATGAGAGAGATCATCCGCCAGGATAAGCTGGCAGGAAAATAAGCATGTTTCAAGCTTTGCTCCTAAAACTGCGGAAACGAAAGATGGACTTAGGTAGACATTCGTATACGCATCTGATAAAATAAAATAACGGCAAAAACAACGGTCAAAGCGTTAGATACCCCATAGGGAGTGTGTCTAGCGCTTTCCGGCGTATTGGGACAGAGAAAAATAGGATAGACTTTGGGCTGAATGCTGAAAATAGGAACGGGCAGCAGAAATTAAATGCCCTATAGCTGAAACAAGCGAGGCAGCTGATAGGAGAACAGGGGGATTCGGAATATGGGACATATATGGGAAATACTGAAAGCGCGGATGTTTGGAAAGACATCGGATCAGAGAGAGGGAAAAAAGGAGGATGAGGCAATGTATTTGATCGCAGGACTGGGAAACCCTACGAAAGAATATGATAAAACACGGCATAACGTAGGATTTGACGTGATTGATGTTCTGGCAGACCAGATGGGAACAGGGGTAGAGGAAAAAAAGTTTAAGGGACTGTATGGCCGGGGGATCCTGGGCGGGGAAAAGGTTCTTCTCCTAAAGCCCCAGACCTTTATGAACCTCAGCGGTGAAAGCGTCAGGGAGGCTGCGGATTACTATAAGATCGAGCCGGAACATATTATTATTATATACGACGATATCAGCTTGGATGTAGGACAGCTTAGGATCCGCAAGAAAGGGAGCGCCGGAGGGCATAACGGGATCAAGAATATTATCGCCCATCTGGGAACCCAGGAATTTCCCCGCATTAAGGTAGGCGTGGGGGGGAAACCTCCGAAAATGGATCTGGCGGACTATGTGCTGAGCCGGTTTTCAAAGGAGGATCGGGCTGTGATGGAGGAGGCCTTTAAGGAGGCTGCAAAGGCGGTGGAAATGATGATTACAGATGGGGCGGAGGCTGCCATGAATCATTTTAATGGTCACAAAAGCTCATAAAGAAATGGGGGAAACATGGAAAATCCATTATTGGAGTTACAGGAATATGAAAATCTGTCAGAGGGATTAAAAAAGGGAAAAGGCCCGCTGCAGGTCACTGGGACGTTGGATTCCCAAAAGGTGCACCTGATGTATCAGCTGGGGGAGCAGGTTTGCCTGCCATGGAAGTTAGTGATCACTTACGACGACAGCCGGGCGAAGGAGATATACGACGATTTTTGCAGCTTTACGGACAAAGTATGGCTGTATCCGGCAAAGGATCTTCTGTTTTACAGCGCAGATATTCATGGAAACCTTATAACCCGTCAGAGGATCGGTGTGCTGCGCCGGCTGATGGAGGAACAGGGCGGCGTGGTGATCACCACCATGGACGGCCTGATGGATCATCTCCTTCCCTTAGAATATCTGAAGAAGCAGTGCCTGACTGTGGAATGTGGACAGATTCTTGAGTTAGAAGCCTGGAAACAGCAGCTTTCCGCTATGGGATATGAGCGGGTAGGGCAGGTGGATGCCATGGGCCAGTTTTCCATCAGAGGCGGGATCCTTGACATTTTTCCTTTGACAGAGGAAGTTCCGGTGCGTATTGAGCTGTGGGACGACGAGGTGGATTCGATCCGTACGTTTGACCTGGAGAGCCAGAGATCCGTGGAACAGTTAGATGAAATTTCCATTTATCCAGCTGTGGAGGCGGTTCTGTCTAAAAAGCAGATCCAGGCAGGCTTGGAGCGCCTTGAGAAAGAGGAGAAGGAGTATGAGGCCGCTCTCAAAAGCCAGCACAAGACAGAGGAAGCATATCGCATAAGCAAGATCATCAAAGAACTGCGGGAAGGGCTGGAGGAAGGCTGGAAAATAGGCGGATTGGATGCCTATATCCGCTATTTTTGCCCGGAAACCGTATCATTTCTCGATTATTTTCCAGAGGGGAACCGCATCATTTATCTGGATGAACCAGCGCGGCTCAAAGAAAAGGGGGAGACGGTAGAGCTGGAGTTTCGGGAGAGTATGGTGCAGAGGCTGGAAAAAGGCTACCTCCTTCCGGGTCAGACGGAACTGCTCTATCCGGCAGACCGGATCCTGGCTTGGGTGCAGCGTCCTACCACCGTCATGCTGACAGGGCTGGATCAGAAGCTGCCTGGCATGAAGGTGAACCAGAAATTCAGTATTGATGTAAAAAATGTAAATTCCTACCAAAATAGCTTTGAGATGCTCATCAAGGATCTGACCCGCTGGAAAAAGGAAGGCTACAGGGTGATCCTGCTGTCTGCTTCCCGAACCAGGGCCAGCAGGCTGGCCAGCGATTTGAGAGAGTATGATCTGCGTGCCTACTGTCCAGATGGGGATACGCAGCCAGCTTCCCAGCACAGGGTAAAACCGGGAGAAATTTTAGTCACTTATGGAAACCTTCATCGGGGCTTTGAGTATCCCCTTCTCAAGTTCGTATTTATCACCGAGGGGGATATGTTCGGCGCAGAAAAGAAACGCCGGAAAAGAAAAAAGACTAATTACCAGGGCCGTGGGATCCAGAGCTTTTCCGAGCTGTCGGTGGGAGATTATGTGGTTCATGAGGAACATGGACTGGGCATTTACCGTGGGATCGAGAAAGTTGAGCGGGACAAGGTTATTAAGGATTATATTAAGATCGAGTATGGAGATGGGGGAAACCTTTATCTTCCGGCTACCCGACTGGAGAGTATCCAGAAGTATTCCGGGGCTGATGCTAAAAAGCCGAAGCTGAACAAATTAGGGGGAACGGAGTGGAAAAAGACAAAAACCCGTGTCAAGGGGGCAGTACAGCAGATCGCAAAGGATCTGGTAAAGCTTTACGCTGCCCGGCAGGAAAGAGCCGGATTTCAGTACGGGGAGGATACGGTATGGCAGAGGGAGTTTGAGGAACTCTTTCCCTATGATGAAACAGAGGATCAGTTGGATGCCATCGAATCTGTAAAGAAGGACATGGAGAGCCGCAAGATCATGGACCGGCTGATCTGCGGGGATGTGGGATATGGAAAGACAGAAATCGCTCTCAGAGCAGCCTTCAAGGCGGTTCAGGACAGCAAACAGGTGGTATATCTTGTCCCCACCACGATTTTGGCACAGCAGCACTATAATACCTTTGTCCAGCGGATGAAGGATTTCCCTGTGCGGGTGGATATGCTGTCACGGTTCTGCACACCGGCCAGACAGAAAAAGACCTTAGAGGATCTCAGGAAGGGAATGGTAGACATTGTTATCGGAACCCACCGTGTCCTGTCCAAGGATATGGAATTTAAGGATCTGGGCCTTCTTATCATTGATGAGGAGCAGCGGTTTGGAGTGGCGCATAAGGAGAAGATCAAGCAGTTAAAGGAAAATGTAGACGTCCTGACCCTTACGGCAACTCCCATACCAAGAACGCTTCATATGAGCTTAGCCGGGATCCGGGATATGAGCGTTTTGGAGGAACCTCCTGTGGACCGCACACCGATACAGACCTATGTGATGGAGTACAATGAGGAGATGGTCCGGGAAGCCATTCACCGGGAGCTGGCCCGCAATGGACAGGTATATTATGTGTATAACCGTGTGACGGATATTGATGAGGTGGCTGGGCGGATCCAGGCATTAGTACCGGAGGCAGTAGTGACATTCGCTCATGGGCAGATGAGGGAGCATGAGCTGGAGCGAATCATGGCAGATTTCATCAATGGCGAGATCGACGTATTGGTGTCCACTACGATTATTGAGACCGGATTGGATATTGCTAACGCCAACACCATGATCATCCACGATGCAGACCGCATGGGGCTGTCTCAGCTGTACCAGCTTCGGGGGCGGGTAGGCCGTTCCAACCGGACTTCCTACGCATTTCTTATGTATAAGCGGGATAAGCTTTTAAAAGAGGATGCGGAAAAACGCCTTCAGGCCATCCGGGAATTTACAGAGCTGGGATCCGGCATTAAGATCGCTATGCGGGATCTGGAGATCCGCGGGGCGGGAAATGTGTTGGGCGCAGAGCAGCACGGCCATATGGAAGCCGTAGGATACGATCTGTACTGTAAGATGCTCAACCAGGCGGTCCTGGCCCTAAAAGGAGAGCTTCCTGAGGAGGATACCTACGAGACAGCCGTGGAATGTGACATCGATGCATATATCCCCTCCTATTATATTAAAAATGAATATCAGAAGTTAGACATCTATAAACGGATTTCTGCCATTGAGACAGAGGATGAATATATGGATATGCAGGATGAGCTGATCGATCGCTTTGGAGATATTCCTGCCAGTGTGGAGAACCTTCTCAAGATCGCTGCTGTCCGGGCGCTGGCTCATCGGGCTTACGTGACAGAAGTCCTGGTAAACCGCCAGGAAGTGCGCCTTACCATGTATCAGAAGGCAAGGCTTCAGGTAGACAGGATCGCTGATTTTGTAACGTCCTATAAAGGTGATCTGAAGCTGGTTCCCGGTGAGGTTCCGGTATTCCACTATATCGACCGCCGGAATAAGAACCAGGATAGCCTGGCCATGCTGGAGAAGGCAAGAGAGATGTTGGCAGGGATCGTGGAGATGAGGATGTGATAATGAAAGGGCATGTGAAAAATGAAAGATCATTTTTCATGTGCCTTTTTGTGCATAGAATTGTAAGAAATTGTCAGAAATAGGCGAAATATCATGAAAATTAAAATAGATGAAAAAAACATATAGATAAAAGCAATTGTACAGAAAAAGAAAAATTTTGTATAATTAGTGCAAAATGGAGAGGATATAGAAAAAATAAATACATATTTTTGTTTAATTTTTAATTGCAATAAAGGGAAGATACATGATAGAGATAAAAAACCTACAAAAGACGTTTGGGGATAATCCGGTTCTCAAGGATATAAATATAACAATTTTAGATGGAGAAATTTACGGATTGATCGGTGTAAGCGGGGCTGGAAAATCGACTCTGCTCAGATGCATTAATGGACTTGAGTCTTATGATGGCGGAAGCTTGAAGATTAATGGAACAGAAGTTTCTGATTTATCTCATAATGATTTAAGAAAACTTCGCAGCAAGGTTGGAATGATCTTTCAGCAATTTCTCTTGATGGAACGGATGACGGTTTATCAAAATATAGCCTTCCCATTAAAATGCTGGGGGAAGAAAAAAGAGGAGATAGAAGGGAAGGTAGAGGAACTTCTCTCATTGGTGGAGCTGGAAGATAAGCGAAATGCCAAACCAAGAGAGCTGAGCGGCGGACAAAAGCAAAGAGTGGCTATTGCCCGGGCTTTGGCTATGGATCCTCAGATCCTGCTTTGTGATGAAGCTACGTCGGCTCTCGATCCTAATATTACGGTATCCATTCTTCAATTATTGAGTTTGAATAATAAGCAAATCCCGAGAACCCTTGAAAATAAAGGGCTCCCGGGA
>CABQJX010000006.1 GCA_902464595.1 uncultured Lachnoclostridium sp.
GCGGCAGTAATCCGGCACAACGGAAGCACCGGGATATGGGGAGGACTTGATGTCAACCAGCTCTAAGATACCATCGCCCAGCACGTCATGATGAGGAGGGGTCAGCTTCTGGATTTCCTCGATCACCTTGCACATACGGTATACTGCGTTTACACCCTCATTAGGGCTTGCAGAATGAGCAGGAACGCCGAAAGTCTCAACAGCGATCTCAGCACGGCCTCTCTGTCCGATCTTCATATTTAACTGGGAAGCTTCTCCGATGATAACGTAATCCGGCTTTACATAAGCGCTGATCTCTCTGGCAGCAACGCCCTCGAAGCACTCCTCATGTACCACGCCTGCTACATAAATATCGCCTGGGAAATCAAAGTTTGCATCCTCTGCATAGTAGTAGGCAGCTGCCAGCATAGCGGACAGAGCGCCCTTCATGTCAGAGGTTCCGCGGCCGTACATCTTGCCGTCTACTACCTCTGCACCGAATGGATCATGCTCCCACTTGGACTTATCAGGAACCGGAACCGTATCCATATGTCCATCGAACAGGATCTTTGGACCTGGCTTGGAGCCCTTGATGTGGCAGATGCAGTTGCCGTAACGGTCTACATGCACATCGGTAAACTTATGATCCTCACAGAACTTCTTCATTACATCTACTACCAGATTCTCCTGTCCGCTGTAGCTGGGAGCCTGGATCATCTTGGAAGTGAAGTCTAATAACTCTGCTGCTCTTTTTTCATTCAACATTGACATTTCAGTTACTTCCTTTCTAAACTTTATTTTACCATCTCATAAAAATCTTTGGACATCTGAGCCAGCTTTAAATCCTCAGCTGTCTGTGGAGCTACCTCTGCGGTAAGAGCTCCGGTAGGACATACGTCTAAGCAGAGGCCGCAGGAACGGCACTTATCCATGTCTACCTTCATCTCAGGGAAGGTGAGGGTTCTTGCATCGTAGCAGCAGACGGTCTCACACTTCTTACAGTTTACGCACTTCTTTGTAACTCCGTCCTCCTTAAATGGGGTGAAGTGGAAGTTCAGCTTTGCGATATGCTCATCCTTCGGGAAGTTGGGGTGAGCTGCCCGGTTTACTTCCTGAATGGAGCTGTAGCCTAACTCAGCCAGACGCTTGGACAGGTCATAGCACATCTTCTCCACATACTCAACGCCCTTTAAGATACCAGCGGTACAAACGCCTACGCCCATAGCGCCTGCCATCATGTACTCAATCGCGTCGTCAGCCTTCATCACGCCGCCAGATGCATACAGGTTCATGAGAGCTGGATGCTCCTTAGCGATCTGGTAGTTGTAGCGCATAGCGATGGGTCTCATAGCTGCGCCAGTCATCCAGCCAAATCCGTCTCCGCTCATCATCTCAGGAGCTGCCTTGTTAATGTCGATCTTTAAGGTAGGTCCGATGGAATCGATGGCGCACAGACCGTCTGCACCGTGCTCTAAGCATTTTCTTGCAGTTGCAACTGTATCAGGCCAGTTTCCGGACAGCTTACAGATAACAGGGATATTTACATGCTCTTTGGTGTAGTCAAGCATAGGAAGCAGGGTATCCTCTGTGTAGGAAACCAGCTCGATGATATGGGCTCCGGCTCTCTCTACATCCTGTACGATGGCCTGAGCTTCTTTTAAGGTGTGTCCAACGGAACCGATCACAACAGCTCCTGCGGCAACGGTCTTTGGAATCTCATTCTCATACCAGTTCAGGCGGTCGGAATCAGCCCACTTCTCGCAGTTGATCAGGGAGTCGTTGTTTACCGTACCCATATGATGTACCGGGTTGATGGCTGCACCCAGGCGGATGGTCTTTGTAACCACCGCACCGGCGCCTGCCTCATGGCCTTTGATCATTCCCTCTGCGCCATAGCATAATGGGCCCGAGGACAAGATATAGGGGCTCTGCAGATGATGTCCGCAGAAATCAATGGAAATATCCGCTCCAGTTAATTTGGATCTGTCTAACATGTTTTACCTCCGTATTTTGCTATACTCCTCAAACGATATAAAAGTGGGGAACCGGCTCTTACTTTAAGCCGCCTTCCCATACAATCGTCTTGTAACGGTCTGGATCTGTATCTCCCTCAGTGGAGAACATAAGCACCTTGGAGTCCTTATCAAGGCCCAGGGCAGCTCTCAGATCGCTGTAGGAATCCTCTAACATAATAGTTGCCAAAGCGCCGAAGCCTGCTGCTCCTGACTCGCCGGACACCACCTGAGGATCGCCCTTAAAGGGAGCTGCCAGCATACGCATACCCCTTCTTGCCACATCATCGTTCACTGCTAAGAAAGCGGTTACGTGATTCTTTAAAATATCCCAGGAAGTGATATTCGGCTCGCCGCAGCATAAACCTGCCATAATAGTAGGCATCTCCCCGTCTACGATACGGATGTCTCCGTCCCCTGCTGCTGCTCCGCGGTACAGGCATGCAGCCGGCTCTGCCTCAACTACCACCATAACAGGCGGGTTTTCTTTGTACTTGTTTGCAAAATAGCCAACTACGCCGCCTGCCAGGCTTCCAACGCCTGCCTGAACGAATACATGAGTGGGGCGCTCCTCAAACTGCTCACAAGCCTCATCTGCCATGGTGGAGTAACCCTGCATGATCCATGATGGGATCTCCTCGTAGCCCTCCCAGGCTGTATCCTGGATCACAACACCTCTCTCTGCATGCTTTGCCTCCTCAGCAACCATTCTCACGCAGTCATCGTAATTTACCTTCTCAATGGTACACTCAGCACCCTCGTTCTCAATATGAAGACGGCGGTTCTCAGTGGAGCCCACTGGCATACGGATCACGCACTTCTGTCCCAGACGGTTGGCAGCCCAGGCAACGCCTCTGCCGTGATTTCCGTCTGTTGCTGAGAAGAAGGTAGCCTGGCCGAACTCATCCTTTAACTCCTTGGAGGTCAGCACATTGTAAGGCATCTCGCTGATGTCCCTTCCTGTTTCCTTTGCAATGTACTTTGCAATCGCATAAGATCCGCCTAATACCTTAAAGGCATTGAGGCCGAAACGGTAGCTCTCGTCCTTAACAGCAGCCTTAGCCAGGCCCAGATACTCAGCCATGCTCTTTAAGTCTGCCAGAGGAGTTACCTTGTACTGAGGAAAGCTCTCATGGAAAGCTCTTGCCTTCTTCACTTCCTCCACTGCCATGATCGGAAGATTCTTATCTTCTGTTTTTGGCATTTTGTTTAAAGCCCATTTGATCTCACAGCTCATCTCTTTCTTCCTCCTGTTTGATATTCTTGTTTCTCAATGTTTCTTTCTAAAAGCGTCCACTGTTGTTAGATTTTTTCCTTGTGCAGCTTTCTAAGCTCCTCTGCGGCCTCATAGATGGCATCCGTCAGCTGCTCGTATCCGGTACAGCGGCACAGGTTTCCGGAGATTGCCCTGCGGATCTCCTCACGGCTGGCTGTTGGATTTTCATCTAATAGAGCCTTCGCGCTCATGATAAAGCCGGGAGTACAGAAACCGCACTGAAGAGCGTGGTTCTCAAGGACTGCCTCCTGAATGGGATCTAATTTTCCATCCTGGCCAACTCCCTCAATAGTCACTACACTTCTTCCCTCTACAGCCGGAGCAGGAACGAGACATGCGGTAACTGCCTTGCCATCTAAGATCACAGTACAAGCGCCGCACTCTCCCACGCCGCATCCTTCCTTTGTACCGGTCAGACGCAGCTCATCCCGGAGCATATCCAGAAGTCTCAGATGAGGTTTTACCTCAACCTCACATGGTTTTCCATTTAAAGTAAAATTAATCTTAATCTTTTCCACAGCTATACCTCCATTCCAGCTGCCTGGCACAGGGCCCGGAGCACGATCTCCTGAACAGCAGGCTCCTTGTACTGGGTAGACCAGCGGACGCCGGTACGCTCGATCATTACTTCTGCCACTGCCTTTCCGGCCTTGGCGAAGAGATCCATAGAAGGCTTATTTCCGATCAGCACCTGCTCTGCCTTTTCCACACGATCCGGCTGTACAAAGATACATCCCGGAGCAATTCTGGCCTCTGTGATAACGCCGTCTTTGTCTATCGTAAGGGCAGCGGCGCAGTTTAACCTGGAAATTGCCAGCGCTTTTCTTCTTCCCAGCTTGGAAAAGCCCATTACTGTTCCTGCCGGAAGCTTCTTTACGATAAATTCACGGATAAATTCGCCTGGCTGAAGCTTTAAGCTTCCCTTTCCCTCATAGAAATCCTTTAACAGGCATACCCGCTCGCCCTCAGGTCCGTAAACCCGGATCTTTGCATCCGCTGCGATCAGGGCTGGTAGGGGATCGGAAGCCGGGAAGGCGTTTCCGATGCTGCCGCCAATGGTTCCGCGGTTGCGGATCTGAGGGGAACCTACGGTGGCGCTGGCCCATCCCAAAAATGGGATGTGCTTTGCCACGATCTCGGACTCCTCTAAGTCGGTGTGAGTTGCCAAAGGCCCAATATATACATTTTCCTCATCCTCGCTGACATAGCGAAGCTCTTTATCCAAATAGGTGATGTCCAACAGGCATTCCAGATTCTTCCAGCGCTTATCCTTTTCGTGGATCTGCACCATAATATCTGTACCCCCGGCAACGATGCGGGCCTTGGAGCCGTATTCTTTAAGCACTTTTACCACATCGTCCAGGGAAGCGGCCCTGTGATACTTATACTGAATCATTTACCGAATCTCCCTTCTGTTACTGTAACTTGTGTCCCAGCAATACGGTCTCCAGATCTGCAGGGTTCTCATAGATCCTGCATCCGGTGGCGTTGTGGATCGCGTTGGCAATGGCAGCGCCTACGCCCTCCGTAGCCGGCTCGCCAATGGATTTCGCGCCATAGGTTCCAGCCGGATCCTGGTTCTCATAGATATTAATGTTCATCTTGGGGGCGTCCATAGCCGTTGGGATGATGTAGCTGTCGAAGTTCTTTGTCTTCTGGCCTCTCTTGCCTGTGATCACGTCCTCGGTTACGGCATAGCCCTGGCCCATAACGATACCGCCGTAGATCTGTCCCTTGATCAGAGCCGGGTTGATAGCTGTACCAACATCATGGCTGGCTGTCACTTCAAGCACATCTACATAACCGGTCTTCATATCCACTTCCACCTCTGCCACGATACAGCCGTAAGCGAAGGTTGGGAATGCTTTTCCTTGTCCTGTAGCGTGATCCTGGATCAGATCCTGAGGTTTGAACCACTCGAAAGCAGCCATCTGCTTGCCGGTCCACAGGCAGGCATTGCATACAGAGCCGAAAGGAACCTTTACATCCGGATATTTCTTCAGATAATAGAAGCTTCCGCAAAGCTCTACGTCGTCTGCAGTGATGTTCTTGTAGTCAAGGCTTCCCTTTTTCAGCTTGTAAGCCTTCTCCACTTCCTCAAGGGAAATGCTCTGAAGCTCCAGCATGTTCTGAATCATGATCTTCTTTAATTTCTCACCTGTGGTGCGCACAGACTGCGCTCCCATAACCGTTCCTCTGGAAGCTACGGTCATACCGCAGTCAGGGATGGTATGGGTATCTGTTCCAAAGAAGCGTACGGATTCGTAGGTGACGCCCAATGCCTCAGCAGCAATCTGAGCGTAAGCTGTCTTTAATCCCTGTCCGTTCTCTGCCAGACCGGAGTTGATCATAACGGAACCGTCCTCGTTGCAGATCATCATACAGCCGGAAGCATCAGGAGACTCAGCTCCCAGACCGGAACCTCTGTGGCATACAGCCAGGCCGATACCTCTCCTCTTTCTGCTGTCAGCAGGCTGGTTCTTATACTGCTCATGCTTCTTCGCATAATCCGTCTGCTTTGCTGTCTCATCCATAATATCCTGGATCACACAGTGCTGTACCGGAATACCGGTTGCAGTGAGGGCCCCATCATGAAGCAGGTTCTTGCGGCGGAACGCAAGCTCATCCATGCCGCAGGCCTCAGCCAGCTCCTCAATAAACTGCTCCTGGCCCCAGATCAGCTGCGGTGAGGAATATCCTCTCATAGCGCCGGAATGGACATTGTTGGTAAACACACCGTAGGTATCAGTCTTAATGTTGTCGATCTCGTAAGGGCCTGCAGAATGAACATTGGCTCTCCAGTTCATGAACTGGGTCTGGTTGTTGTAAGCGCCGCAGTTGTCTACCTGCTCGCCTTCCCAGGCAATGATCTTTCCGTCCTTGGTCAGTCCTGCCTTATAGCGCAGACGGAAGGGGTGACGCTTTGCAGATTCCAGGAAGGAATCCTCCCTGGTAAATACAAATTTCACCGGCTTCTTTGTCAGATTGCACAGATAAGCGCAGCGTCCTGCTACCAGTCCGGCTCCTTCTTCCTTTCCTCCAAAGGTTCCGCCCAGTGTCTCCTGAACCATGCGGACACGGTTCATAGGGATACCTAAAACGTCAGCCACATATCTTCTGGTGAAGAATGGGTTCTGGGAAGCGGAATGAACGGTCATCAGTCCATCGTTGGGGTTGATGTAGCAGACACATGCCTCCGGCTCAATGTAGGAATGCTCAATGTACTGGGTGCGGTACTCTCTCTCTACAATGATGTCTGCCTTCTCAAATGCCTTTGCAGGATCTCCCTTTCTGATATGGAACTGGGAATCTGTAAAGATATTGTCGGGATACTGCTCATGTACGGAATGAGCTCCCTCTGCCAGCGCCTCCTCGATGGTATACACACCGGGAAGCTCCTCGTACTCCACATGAATGGCCTCCAGAGCCTCGTCCACCAGCTCCTTGGACTGGGCAGCTACCATAGCTACACAGTCGCCGGGATAGCGGATCACATCGGTCAGATACATATAGCTGGCCCAGCTCTTCTTCCGAGGCATGTCAAAGCAGGTTACCACTGCTTCCACTCCTGGGATCTTCTTTGCTTCCTCCGCGTCAATGGATACCACCCTTGCACTGGAGTAGGGGCTTCTCAGAACGCCGGCGTAAAGCATTCCTTCCATATAAATATCAGCGGCATAGCGGGCTCTTCCCGTTACCTTGTCCTCACCGTCAATACGTGGAACGCTTTTATTTACAACTGAAAATTGTTTTTCGCCTATTTTTGTTAACGGCATTGTGAATCTCCTTTCCAGAACCTGTCTGTCTTTTCCTCCAATTCCCTGCGCACCGCTTCCTTATCTAAGGTGAGAAGCTTTCCGTCTCTCTTGAGCCATGCGCCGCCTACCATAACGTTTTCCACATTCTGGGGGTTGGTGAAAAGAATCAGCTGGTCATATATATTGTATTCATTGATGGGAGTAGGACGTTTCATATCCACGGTAATAAGGTCGGCCAAAAGCCCCTCTTTTACCGCTCCCGCCTCTATTCCCAGGGCTTTTGCTCCCAGCTCCGTAGCCATACGGTATACCTGCTTTGCAGGCATGGCCTGGGGATCCTTTAAGTAAGCCTTGTGGATCAGGAAAGCCCCCCGCATGACCTCAAAAAAGTTATTTACATAACCGTCTGTTCCCAGACCTACGGTCATACCGGCTTCCAGCATTTTCCCTACCGGGGCCACGCCGCCGCCCACTTCGCAGTTGGATAACGGCATGGACACTCCTTTGACGCCCCGCTTTGCCAGAATAGCGATCTCCTTATCGGAAACCTGTACCAGCTGGGAAGCCAGCACATGCTCATCTAAGCAGCCCAAACGGTCATATGCCTCTACAGGAGTTGTCCCCAAGTGTTCCTTTGCCCATGCGGGCTCAAAATCACTTTCGCTCAAATGCATGTGGAGCAGGCATCCGGCCTCGTCGGCCATGCGTTTTGCCTCTTTGATAAAATCGCCATCGCAGGTAAACAGGGTGTGGGTGCTCATCACGCCCTTCACCAGGCTGTCTTTGCTGCATGACTTGGCAAAATCATAGTTTTCCTTTAAGCCTAAAAGGCCGTTCTCCCTGCTCTTTCTCTGGCAGGCCTCAAAGGATAAAAATCCTCTGAGACCAGCCTCTTCAATTACTTCTTTTTCAGCGTTCAGGGCATCTGGGATGGAATTAGGGCCCTCCAGTATGTCCACAAATGATGTGACTCCTGAGTCGATCATTTCTACACAGGCCCATCTGGCAGTGATTCTTGCCAAATCGTGATCCACCCTGTCCTCTACATAAGGCCACCAGAAATCCTCCAGGAAATTGGAGAAATCTGTAACCATGGTCTCTGCCGTGATGCCGTGGGACAATACCCCATACATATGGTTATGTCCGTTTACAAATCCAGGCAGGAGCAGCTGGCCGGGGAGGCAGATCACCTCTGCCTCTCCCTGATCTGACTCAAGCTCCTCCCATGGGGCTACAGCGGCGATCCTGTCGCCTTTTACGCGGACGCCCCAGCCTTTCTTTAAGCCTTCCGGCGTCAATACATAGTCTGGTTTTAAAATGGCTTCTGCCAGATTTCCATTTTTAATCATTTTTTACTGCCTCTCATACTTTCTGTAAGTCTCATTCCACTTGTGTCCGTCTAAGCGGTTTGTGATATGGCCTCTTACACACAGATCCTCAGCTGCCTTCTGTGCTGCCTTTAACTCAGCCAGCTCGTCCGCAACGGTTAAGATCACACCCTTCTCCATAACAGGAGCGCCGTCTACGTATACATCAGTGATATTCTTCATGGATGCAGAGTAAACGAGAGTAGAGCATGGATTGTGCATTGGAACTGCCTTTACACACTCGTATGGATCGAAGATCACCAGGTCAGCCTTCTTGCCAGCCTCGATGGAACCGATCTCCTTCTCCATGCCGATTGCTCTTGCGCCGTCGATGGTAGCCATCTCAACAACCTTCTCAGCAGACATGGATAACGGATCTCTTGTAGCGCATTTCTGAAGAAGAGCAGTGTTCTTCATCAGCTCGATCATATCGTTTGCATTGTTGGAAGCAGCGCCGTCTACACCTAAGGAGCAGGTAACGCCAGCCTTTAACAGCTTCGGAATCGGGGCTACGCCGGAGGATAAGTACATATTGGAACATACGTTATGGGAAACCTTCAGGTCGTACTTCTTTGCCTTCTCGATGTCCTCATCTGTCAGATGTACACAGTGTACCATCAGCACGTTTGGTCCGCAGATGCCCATATCGATCATAGCGTCAATATCCCACAGGCCATGGATGCCCTTTGCAGCCTCGCGGTCGAACTCAGTCTCGGAGATATGTACCATGAAGCCGGACTTGTACTCGTTGGTAACCTTCCACAGCATCTGCAGAGTCTCTCTTGTGTTGGACCACATAGCAGCAGGAGCTACCCAAACCTTGATACGTCCGTTGTCGCAGTTGTGATAACGCTCGAAAATGTCTCTTACGCCCTTCTCGATGTCATCCTTCTGCTGTGTGATTCCCGGATGAACGCCGTACTGGATACCGGTATCCATACATCCTCTTCCGAAGACGCCGCGGATCTTTAACTCTCTCATTGCCTTGATCACGCCGTCATCAAGACCTTCTCTTGGGTGTGGATACATATAATCCACATTGGTGGTTGTACCGCTGTGGATACCCTCCATCAGTCCCAGCATTGCTCCATGGTAGCAATCCTCTGGAGTCAGATTGGTAGCTGCCGGGAAGGTCATGGTCTCAAGCCAATCTTTTAATACCATGTCATCGCCCAGTCCGCGAAGCAGGGTCTGGAACAGATGGTTGTGGGTGTTGATAAAGCCTGGGAACATGATCTTTCCCTCTAAATCTGTCACGCGCTCACAGTCTGTGTACTTTGCCTCCAGAACGTCGGTAGGGCCGACCTCTACGATCCTGTCATCCTTTACGGCAACTGCCCCATGAAAGAAAATCTCTCTGCCTGGATTCACTGTTACGATGATTCCGTTTTTAAACAAATGGCTGATCATAAATTACTTCTCCTTTTCTTGTTTTATATTTTCACCGTATCCTCCCCATTTCTGGTCAGGATGCGGGATATATCAGTAATATTTTCCTAAAAAAGCGTCACAAAAACCAGACATACACAAAAATGAATGTCAAAACAGATAGAAAAATAGTCTTTCTCTTTGATTTTTAGTAACTGTTCAGGACGGGCATCTTCTTGCCCGGCAAAGACGAACAAGAAGCATCGGAGACTCCTCCGATGTGAGATCTGGCAGGAAAACTCGCTTACAAGCAAGCTTGACACGAATTTTTCTGCCAGATCTCCCGCCGTCCTAAATAGTTACGATTTTTAATTGAAATTTCAGGGATATATGCAGATCTATGTCATCGGACCTGTCCTGGCGCGGTAAAGCCTCCGCATTCTAACCAGGTCTTCCAAAAAGAAGGAATCCGCTGACCATACAGACAAATGATTGATTGAAGTGTTTTTTGATGCATTCTTATTCATATTATGCTCCTCAAGCTGATATAAGAATACGAAAGGGGGCTTCTTCCCTTCGGGTGTTTCAGACTTCGTTGTTTCCCCGCTTATATATTTCTTCGCAGGCCTGTGTGTTCCGGTATACAGGCTTGGCAGATAGGCTAAAGCCTGAGAAAGCCTATCTGCCCGATGGATTCCTGAGTACATAGCGTCCAGCCGGATCTTCATCCGTAAATCTGCCGTCCTCTATGATCCTATGCCCTCTCAGGAATACATGCCGGATCTTATGTGAAACTGTTATGCCCTCATAGGGGCTGTAGTCAACCTTTTGAACTTGTGTCTTGGCGCTGATGGTATGGGGTGCATCCGGCCAGATGACTGTAAGATCTGCGTCACTTCCCGGCTGTATCACACCTTTTTTCGGATACAGGCCAAAGATCTTAGCCGGTTCCTCTGCCGTCAGCCTTGCAATATCGCTGTAGGACAGCCCTTTTTCCTCTGCTGAGGAATAAAGCAGCTCCAGCCTGTTTTCCACACCTGGCATACCGTTGGGAATCTTTCTGAAATCCTTACGGCCCAGATCCTTCTGTCCCTCATAAAAGAAGGAGCAGTGATCCGTGGAAAGAGTATCTACCATGCCATCCTTGATTCCCTCCCACAGAGCGTTTCCATCTTCCCTGCTGCGAAGAGGCGGGCTGCACACGTATTTGGCGCTTTCAAAGCCCGGTAAATGATATTTCTCCTCTGTCAAAAACAGATACTGGGGACAAGTCTCGCAGAAAGCCTTTACGCCTTCCCCTTTTGCTTTGCGTATCTCCTCCAATGCCTGTCTGGTACTGGTATGTACGATGTACACAGGAGCTTCAAGAAGTCTGGCCATATCAAGCATACGGGATACCGCCTCATGCTCCACCTCGTTAGGCCTGGATAAAGGATGCTTGGAAATATCCTCCGGCCTCTCCCGTCCCAGTTCTTCCCGTCTGACATCCAAAATATCACCATTCTCGCAGTGAACCATCAGCATACCGCCATGACGGGCTGTAAGGGACAGAAGGCGGTACATATCCCGATCCTCCACTCCCAGATCCCCCTTATAAGCAGTGTACGCCTTGAAGGAGGTAACTCCCTGCTCCACCATGGAACAGATCTCTTTTTCAATGTTTTCATCATAACGGGCCAGGGTCATATGGAAGGAATAATCGGTAAAGGATTTACCATCCGCCTTCTCATGCCACTGATCCAGCCCGCTCTGAAGGCTGGCCCCATGCTCCGGCTCTGAAAAATCAATCACCGTCGTTGTCCCGCCGGCAGCTGCTGCCTTTGTTCCGCTGTAAAAATCATCCGATGTCTTGATCTCTCCACAGGGCATATCAAAATGAGTATGTCCGTCAATACCTCCCGGTACTGCCAGACAGCCGGAAATATCCATCACTTCCTCGCCCTCATAAGGCTGCAGGTTCTCACCCACCTGGGCAATAGTCTCGCCCTTGATCCGAATATCCTGACACAGACAGCCTGCGCCAGTAACTACCGTTCCGTTTTTTAACAGCACGCTGTTTTCCTCCTCGTCAGCTGTGTCCTGCGGTGTATAACACCGCAGTCTTTTTCACTTCATGTAGGATCTCAGATCCATCTCATATTGTTAAATTTCAAACAATTCAGGAAATAAAAAAGGCAAGAGTCACAACTCTTTGTCAAAGGTTGCCAAACTCTTGCCGTAGCTTATAAGTCCTCGTAGTAGATCACACAAGTATAAACATATTACAGATATGATTAAAATGTTATCATATTAACCTCATGTACGGTTTTATTTTAACTCTTTATTTTCAAATGTCAATATTTTACCAATAGATTTTATGGTTCTATTGCATTTTCATTTATTTCGCACAAATTCAAACCCACTTATTTGTGATATTTTCCGACAAATACGTTATTCTCTTGTGAAAATAACGACAATTTAAAAGACTTATTTTAAATAATTCACCTGAACAATAAATGAAAAAAAATTTCCATTCCAACAAGAGGGCCGGAATCCTAATATTTAATCGGATTCCGGCTCTCTTTTCTTTTTTCACTTTTAAAACTAATTCGATCCTACATTATACTCCCGATACAAGATTGTATGTATTGAATGCTTAAATCATAAACCTTATTTTTCCAAATCACAGAACTAAATTGATGATTCGCCCCCTCAATAATCTCAAGCTTCGCCTTATCGCCATAGAGGTCTAAATAAGGCCCTACTGCATAAACTGGAACTTTTTCATCCATTTCCCCGTGAATAATGAGCACTGGATTCTCATATCCCATTGCTCTTCTTACAATATCGATCTTGCGGATCTGAGAAAGAAATTCGGAAGACATCATTAAGCCTCCAATGTCATAAGCATCTTCATATTTGGATGGGACTGCATGAACACGGCTGCTGATATCATAGTAGGCCACATTCCCTGGAGCCCACATAACCGCCCCCTTCGGTTTTAATTCCGGTATAATATTGGATACGATCGCTCCGCCCAGACTATGTCCTACTGCAAACATATTTTCTTTATCGCACCATATCTGTTCCTTCGCCCACAGATAAATTGCCCGCGCCTGCTCAATTTCGTCCTCATAGCGCATTTCTGAAAAATCCCCGTCGCTCTCTCCGCATCCGTAAAAATCAAATTTAACACAGGCAATACCATTCTCTGCACATTTTCTGGCAAAAAGTTCATGAAGACGCATAAGGCCAATGCGATCCACACAAAATCCATGATAAAAGCATACGGTAGGAAAAGGCCCTTTTCCCCCGGGCAGCCGTACATCCCCTCTAATCAGCTTATTTCCCACCTGCAATTCTACATTAATAAACATTCTGATTCCTCCATTAACCCGCATATGTGTATCCTAGCAATTTTGGTAAAACCATAGTAATCTCAGGAAACAGGATCAATAAGGCCAGCAATCCATAAAGAACAAGTATCATTGGAAATGTATCCTTAAAAATCTCCTCAAAACTGGTATTGGATACTCTTTGAGCGACAAATAAGTTTCCTCCCATAGGAGGTGTGATCATTCCAATACACAGATTGATAACCATGATAATCCCAAAGTGAAGAGGGTCGTATCCAATTGCTACAGCAATCGGTGCAAATATAGGCCCAAAAAGCACAATAGATGAAATCGTATCAAGAAACATTCCAATGATCAGTAATGCAATATTGATCATAAGCATGATCAATGGACCGGAAGATGTAACTGACAGCATCCATTCCGTAACAAGAGTCGGCACTTGATTCATAGTCAAGATCCGTCCAAACGTATTTGCTGCTCCAAACAAAATCATGATAGTGGCCGAAGTGATCGTAGCATCAAACATGGCCTGGCAAAATGCTTTCCACGAAAGGGAATGGTATACAAACACAGCTACAATAATCGCATATACCACGCCAATAACCGCAGATTCTGTCGGAGTAAAGATTCCCGAATAAATGCCCCCCAAAATAATCAGCGGCATCAAAATTGCAGGGATCGCCTTCTTAAGGATCACCATTTTTTCCGCTGCAGTAACTTCTGTCGTTTCCTTTCCCTTATATCCCCTCTTTTTGCAGGCAAAATAGTTATAAATCATCAAAACAATACCCATAAGGATTCCTGGTATGATCCCTGCAATAAACATATAGGATACAGATACGCCAATAGTTACCCCATACATGATCATAGGGATAGATGGCGGGATCACAGGGCCTATTGTACTTCCTGCTGCGATCAAAGCTCCGCTGTACCCTTTTGAATAACCCTGAGCTGTCATCGCCCCAATCATAATCCCTCCAATAGCCGCTGCTGTTGCAGGGCCAGAACCTGATATTGCTGCAAAAAACATAGAAGCCACAATAGCCGCCATTCCCAGGCCGCCAGGCATAGAGCCTGTGAGCATCTCTGCAACATCCACTAATTTTTTTGCAATTCCGCCCCGCTCCATCAGGCTTCCCACCAGCATGAAAAAAGGAATTGCCATAAGCGAAAAGGAATCCATACTTGTCACAGTGGACTGAGCCAACATTTGGACCATATTCCCACCCGAATTAAGAAGCGAAAAAGTTGCCACACAACTAAGTCCCAAACTCACTGCAATCGGAACAGTAGCAATCAGGCAGGCAAAAAGTACACCCAGCATTGTGCCAATCATTCTGTTTTCCCCCTTTCATTCTGAAACATAATGACCCGACGCTGAATAATGCGCATACTCATTCCTGCCATTCCCAATACACCGGCTAAATACATAATCCACTTAGGGATAAAGGGAAGTGCAGAAAGCACCTGTCCCTGAATCCGTATCATGTTCATAAGTTTAAATATCTCAAAAGACATATAAAATCCATAAATCACTGCAACCACATCACCAGCCATATACACCATCTCAAAAATGCGGGGATTTTTCTTGAAGGCCAGAGACAATGCTGTTACACGCATATGTGCATCCAACTTTCCCGCCCAACTGATTCCTGCAAAGGAGGTCCATACCAGCAGCAATCTTGCCAACTGCTCTCCCCAGGATAAAGTAAAGTTGAATACAAAACGGGTCACAACATTAACAGCAATGATCACTGTCATCACAAGAAACATAGCCACAATAAGATACATTTCAATCTTATTGTAAAACGGCTCCTTCTTTTTTTCTTCCATACTGCTTCTCCTTCAATGGATATAATCTCATTCTCAAACTTCCATGTTTCTTTTAATATTTCCCATTGATCTCCTCTACCTTTTTCACCAGATCCTCTCCAATCTGAGATACATATTTATCATATACCGGCTGAGCTGCTTGGCGAAATGCCTCTCTTTCTTCATCGGTCAAAGAAATAATCTGATTTGTACCATTCCCACCAATCTTTTTCTCTAATTCTTCCTCATTTGCTGCAGAAAGTTCTCTCTCATAAACAATCATTTCTTTTACACAATCGCTAATCAGCTGCTGATCTGAAGCTGACAGTCCATCCCACCATGTTTTTGAAGCTAACAAGGGGCTGGCATCATAAATATGTCCAGTTTTAATGATATATTTCTGAACCTCATAAAGACGGTTTCCATCAATATTAGCAAAAGGATTTTCCTGTGCATCCATTGTCCCATTTTGAAGCGCAGTATATAACTCTGAAAATGCCATAGGAACTGCAGAAGCTCCTAATGCATTAAAATGGTCAATATGCATCTGATTTTCCATGACACGGATTTTCAATCCCTTCATATCTTCCGGCTTTCTCACTTCTTTATTGGCGGTCAGATGTCTCCAGCCTGTCGCCATCCAAGTCATTCCTTTAAATCCTGAAGATTCTAGATTCTTGAAAATTTCCTGTCCTACTTCGCCGTCTAAAACTTCCTCAGCTGCCTCGTTGCTGCTAAATAAATATGGCAAATCCAAAAGAGCGGTTGAATCTGTAAAAGCTCCCAAAAAAGCGGAAGAAGAAATAGCCATTTCTAAGGTTCCCATCTGCAGCTGTTCCAACAGCTCTGTATTATTTCCTAGGGCTGAGGCAGGAAATACATCTACCATAATCCTTCCTCCTGTTTTTTCCTCTAGCATCTCTCCCAATTTGTGAGAGGCCTGGTCAATTGGTACTCCTTCCTGGCTTACGTGAGCAATTTTAATTGCAACAGGATCCCCCTGGGTATAGTCTGCATTTCCAGAAGAATCCTGGGCTTGTGTTTGCGCGCTGCTTTCTTCCGAAACAGTCGTTGCAGAAGATCCTGTTCCTGGAGCTTTGCCGGAACACCCTGATAAAGATACAACTGCTAAAGATACAGCGGATACCAGGACTGCTAACTGTTTTTCTTTTCTCATAGTAAAACCTCCCATTATCTTTTTGTGTTTTTTGCCGAATCAAATCATTTCATTGTGCTTTTAGTATATCAATCGTCTTATTTGATGACAATATTTGTCATAACCAACAATTACCTTCACTATTGTATCCATTGCACATAAATTATCTTTTTTTCTTTTTTTTTGCTTTTTTATTCTATTTTTTCCCTTTTCTTGTATAGATTCTCCAATTTACTATTTACATTTTTGTATTTAGAGCACATTTTTATTTCATACAATAATTGTTATACTTAAATTATTCCTCATATATCAATGAGATTTTATAATTTATCGGCCACCTCACAAAAATGATTCAATTTCTAAGGAAGGTATTCATGTATCTGGGAGAATTAGATCTTCAATATCTGCTTAACAGCATTCGCAGTGTATGCAATAAACCTATTTTTATTTTTGATCCGAATTGGAATATTATCCTGTGTACGCATAAAGAATTAATCGACTATGGAAAAGAAATTGCCAAAAGCTGCGCTTTAGGACAAAAAACAGAAGAAATCGCCAAACAACATCAAATCCTTCTATCCCCCTGCGTCATCGGTGATTTGCTCATCTGCTATTTTGTAATTTTGGACAAAAATGTCACTTATATGATTTCCTATTTAAAAACGCTCATAAGTTTTCTGGCAACTCCCAAATTATTCAAAAATCCAGAACAAACTTCCGGATCCCGCAGCATGCTAATCAATCAATTGGTAAATACAACCGAAAACAATTCAGAATTCAGTCTCCTGATGAAAGAATTTCAATACTCATACCATTGCCCCCGCTGTGCTTTTCTCTTTGAAATCAGCCGACAGAAGCCAAATAACTTAAATTGCCGATTCGATGCGTCAGAATCTTATATGGAACAGGCAATTGTTTCTTCTTCCTTATGGAGCCAGGAAGATATCTATGGTTTTCTCAATTCCGACCGGTATCTTATTTTTAAAGATATGAATGGTATGGAAAAGGGGATTTCCACGGAGATGATCCATCGCTATGTATCCGAAATCAAGGACTCCTTTTGCACACATACAGGAGCGCTTTTACACTGCAGTATAGGAAGCTCCTATCAAACCCTTGAACAATTAAGGCAGAGTTACCTGGAAGCTCTGTTTTTAATGTCCAACTATGAATATCTTAATTCAAGAAAGGATCCTTTTTTGGATATACACAGCTTTGTCTTTGAATATGCTGCCAGCCATATTCCAAAAGATTATTGGCATTATTATTTCAGGGATCTGGCTCCTGCATTGCTGGATTCACCTTTTTTAGCCAAAACAGCCGCTGCCTTATCAAGAGAAGATATGAATTTGTCTCAGACGGCTCTTTCCCTAGGCATCCATCGCAACACCTTGCTCCAGCGCTTTGCAAAATTAAAAGAATCCACCGGCTTATCCCCTTTGGACAACGATATTCACCGCATGTCCCTGCGTGTTTTCTCTCTCTACAATAATCAAAAAATCACTCTGGAAGCCGGGATTGTAATTCAGCCAAATTCTGTTCTTCATCAGGGGATGCAGAGAATGGCCGATCTGGTATATAAAAATTCTTCCGGTGATATACGGATCAATATTCACACTTTATCCGTATCCGGCAATAATTCTCATCTTTTTGAAATTTTGCGGTCTGGATCTATTGATATGGTCGCTGCTGCCACGGGAGTTATGAATCCCTTTACCGATGATCGTTCTAAAATCTTAGATATCCCATTTCTTTTTCATTCTAGTGATGAGGCCAAATATATTCTCAATACAGTTGTGATAAAAGAATTGGAGCATTATCTAAATGCCATCGGTGTCATTTGTCTTAATATTTGGAGCATGGGATGGCGCTATCTCACCTCAAAAACGCCGATTCACATTCCTTCTGATCTATCCGGCAAAAAAGTAAGAGTTATGTTTACCGAAACCTTAGAAGCATATTATCGAAGTATGGGAGCCATACCGATCAAAATGAATTATGGCGATGTCAAGGGGGCTTTGCGTTCCGGCATCGCTGACTGTCAGGAAAATCCCTACAGTAATATTCTTGGAATGAAATTTTATGAAGATCAAAACTTTTTGCTGAGGCTAAAATATTATCTGAGTACGGAAGCTTTATACCTATCTCTGTCAGCCTGGAAACGTTTAAATCCATTCCAGCAAAAAATTATAAAGGAAGCTGCCATGGAAACTACCGACTGGATCTTTACGCAACAGCAAAATATAATCAATCCGCAGTGCAAAAGAGTCCTTACAGAAGAAAAAGGAATGAAAATTATCGAAGTAGCTCCATCCGAGGAAAAGGTATGGAGATCTTTCGCACAAAAATTATACTCTAATTTTCCGCATCAAGATCTGATCCGAAAAATCGAAAAAGCCAGAAAGGAGTATGAAGTGAAATATGGATATAAGCAAAATCCTCCCGTCATTTAAAGAGATTTTTCCAAAAGCTCATATTCGCCTCATCGACGAGACCGGAAGAGTCATCGAAGAAACCCTTGAATTTCCCCAGGATCTTCCACCTGAAATTTATCACAGTTCCAAGGAAATTCTGTCTGTACCTGTTTCCAAAAAATCTTCCTTGTATAAGTTGTCATTCCCCCTTCCTCCCTCTCATCAATTGTCCCTCTATCTCTCCCCACACGAGACAATGGACATATTGACCGCTGCAAAAATGTCAGATAATGTGATTCAGCTGTTTTTGTCTCGCCCTCTGCAGAATGTACAATCTGCTCGGCAAAATGATACTGCTCTTCTCCTAGACCATCTTCTCCATCCTTCCAATGCACAGCAGGACAGCTATACTGCCATCTTAGCAGCAGAACTCGGATTTGATATGTCGCTTCCAAGAGCTGTATGTATCTTTCAAATCAATGGAATTTCTAGCTCTATAGAAAAACAGCCTCCCTCTGCTCAATCTGTTTTGCAGCTTATACAACAGATCACAGCCTTAGACAGTCAGGATATATTTGGTGTCTTTGGAAACAGGGATCTTATTCTTTGCCATGTGATGAATCAGGGATTATATCGGGATAAAGAATACCTAAAAACCCTTTATGCGTATATCACAAAAAACTTCCCTGTAACCTGCCAGCTTGGCATAGGGCTTACCGCTACAGACATCAGCCAATATCATCTCAGTTTTCTCTCTGCACAGAAAATCTTTCAATATACCAAAAATAGCCAGTACAATGGCCCAAGCCTTTATCACACAACAGACTTTTTGCCAGAACAGTTGACCTATGAACTTCCGGATGCTTTTTTTGAACACTTTTTTCAAAAAGAGTTATCCTATCTGCAAAGCACACCTTTTGCTCCAGAGACTCTAAAGGCTTTAGTCGATCACAATATGGATATTCTCTCCTCAGCAAAGGCTCTGTTTATTCACAGAAACACAATGATTTTCCGCCTAAACCAAATTAAAAGACAGCTTGGCATCAATCCCCTTCACAGAGACAGTGATCGCTTTAAATTGATTTTACTTTACCATTATTATGCAAAAAATTATATGAATAAGGAGAACGTATGAAACAAACACATTATCTTCCCTATGGAAAAACACATCTCCCCCTCACATTATCTGAAGAAAACAAGGTTACAACGCTTACATCTGCTTTATCTTCCTACCATCCCGAAAAATCCCAGGAAGCTATTGCAAAGGAAGCCTTATTATCCCCTTTTAATGCTCCTCTTTTAAGTGATCTGGCAAAAACAGCAAAAACGGTTGTTATTGTCACTTCTGATCACACCCGCCCTATGCCAAGCAAAATCACTATCCCCTTACTTCTTGAGGAAATACGGATTGGTAATCCAGAAGCCGATATCACAATTTTAATTGCTACAGGATGTCATCGTCCCACTACTCGTCAGGAAATAGCAGAACGCTTCGGAGAGGATATTGTAAAAAAGGAACGGATTCTTGTTCATAATTGTGATAAGGGACCCTTTATATATGTGGGAACCAGCCCTTCCGGCAACCGTATCCTGCTAAATGAAACTGCCTGCAAGGCCGATCTTCTGATCGCAGAAGGTTTCATTGAACCTCACTTTTTTGCTGGCTATTCCGGCGGAAGAAAAAGCATACTCCCGGGAATAGCGGCCCGTTCCACTATCATGCATAACCATTGTTCCCAAAATATAGCAAATCCCCATGCAGCTATGGGATCTCTGGAATCAAATCCAATTCATCAGGATATGATCTATGCAGCCAGAGCATCCCGAATCTCTTTTATTTTAAATGTAATTCTAAATGAAGATAAAAAAATCATCGGGGCCGTTTCCGGAGATGTTGAAAAAGCCCATAAAGCAGGAATTTCCTTTCTGGAAAAATTGTGCCGCTGTCAAGCTCAGCCTTCTGATATTGTAATTACAACGAATGGCGGCTTCCCGCTTGACCAAAATATTTATCAAAGTGTGAAAGGAATGACTACCGCTTCTGCTGTCTGCAAAAAAAATGGAGTAATTATCATGGCTTCCCGCTGTAATGATGGGCATGGAGGAGAAGATTTTTATCATACCTTTTCTCAAGAGCAGGATGCAAAAAAGATCTGGGATTCCATCTGTTCCCGCAATCCTAGTGACACGCTTCCTGATCAATGGCAATCGCAAATTTTTTGTGAGATCCTATTAAAACATACTGTCATTTTTGTAAGTGATGCTCCCAAAGAAATGGTAGAAGCATTTCATATGATCAGCAGCCCTAATCTTGAACAAGCGCTTGATCTCGCCAAAACCTTATGCAATAAAGAACGGCCTTCCATTACGCTCATTCCTGACGGTGTATCGATCATTCCCTCTCTAGTATAATTGTCTCCCTCTGCTCCTCTGCCATCCATGACAATTTAACCGCCAAACAGATACGGCCTGCCACGGAAAAGAACAGCTGGCCATATCCCCAGCCTGTATTTCCCGAAACAGCGAGAAGCTCTGATAAGGCCAGGGAGATCAGCATGAACAGAAGATAACAAAGAGACTGTTTATTTCTCTCCCGGTTTTCTCCCCCTTCCTGGCTTTTTCCATCTTCACCGTCCCCTCTCCCATTTTCCACCAAAAAGCTGTAGGAGCTGTAACCGCACATCATCTCTGCCAGAAGCCTAAGGACCGATAACTGCAAAAGAACAGCGGCCCTTTCTCTGAGCCAAAGCTGCCAAAGGACACTGACAAACCAGCAATTGGTCCACACAGAACTCCAATAAAGAGCTCTCCGTCCCCAAACAGTGGAAGGCATTTGCTCTTTTTCCGCCCCACGGATCAGTCGTTTCAGATTCCAGCAGTAAATGAGACAGCCTACAACATTGGGAAGGATAACAAAGCTGCCCAGGCGGATCTCCAGGGAGAGAACCGCTAATCCCAAAATCATATAGCTGATCCGTTTTTTCATGGCTTCACTCCCCTCTCCTGAAGATACTCGTAAACCTGCCGGAATGTCCGGCTGTCATAATTCCTCCGATTGCGGTACAGGAAGCTTGTTCCCAGAGGTATTTCTTCCCCTTTTTCCGACTCCTTATATCCTGTACCTGCTGCTTTTTCTTCTGACTCCTCCTTACCTTCCGCGGCGGCTGTACCTAACGCCTCTCCCTCCCCGCCTTCTGGATTGAGTAGGACTCCATACCAACGGATCTCCCAGCTTCCCGGTTCAAAGTCCTGCCGCACACCCAGAGGCGTTTTCCACTGGGCCTCCACAGTAAAGCTCTGATCTTTTTTCAGCACCACTGGCTCAAACTCCCATAAATCCCTGCCCTCTGCCTGAACATTAAAATTCTGTTTTATCTGTTCCTGATCCCTTATCTTAAATCCGGTAATGCAAAGATCCTGTTTGGCCTGGAAGATAGAGGAGCTCTGCCAGCTCATTCCGTCAGAACTTGAGGATGAGGACGACTGGGATAATTGATTTCCCCCATTTTCCAAATGGAAATAAATCTCCCCAATATCAACCAGCTCCTGACTGCCGTCGCTGTAATCCACCAAAAGCTGATCCACCAAAAGTCCCTCACCATTCATCTTCTCAAGAGGGATACGCACGGAAAAATCCAGATTCTCTATATGGTAGCGGTTGTTTCTTCTCCTTCCGTTTTTCCCGCTGTCTATTCTTCTGCCTCCAGTCATTTCCTCCTGGCTTATGTTTCTGCAAAAAATCCTTTCTTCTTCCAGCTGCGGAAAAGATGCCCTTGTGATCTCCACCTCCGCATCCCGATCCAGGATATAAGGAAGAGAAAACTCATGGTAAAGAAATTCCATGGAATCCCCTTTATCGACCTCTGTTTCCAAATGAACCGGAAGAAAGAGGGGACGCTCCAGTTTTACATACCATTGCAGGAAAATACCCAGCACGACAAAACCAACGCCAAGCACCATAGAAAGATAATATACATGTTCTTTTTCCTTTTGTATCTTCATGTTCCGCCTCCCTTTCTGTCCCCCATTTCTTCCCTGTTTCTCTCCTGCTTTTCCCCTATTTCTCCTATTCTTCCCTATGCCCTTTGCATGCTGCTGAGAATCTTTACCTTCTTATAAATTATCGTATATATCTAAGCATAGTATAACACATGGCCAGCAGAAGCTTCAACCTTTCCTGAAATCCCAAGGTTTCCGCACTTCTTCGGCAGATCTTTCGTTCATTCGTTTAGATAGGCAAACTGCGTTGGAAGCTGTTTAAAGCCTCTTTTCCCTTTTACAGCCTCCAAAGTCACCTGTCTATCTGAATCGGAAGCTTGCTCAGAAAATACGGAAATTCAAGAAAAACTCAAGTAGTAAACCTCCTTTTTCTGTGATAAAATCATAGTGCGATACCAAAGTGCGCAGTGCAGAGCAATCTGGTATCATAGGGGTCAAACGATCAATCAATTCGACGCAGGCTTGCTTGCAGATGGAGGGTTTTTATGCAGTATATCAGTCATTATAAGTCTCCCCTTGGAAATATCCTTCTGGCAGCAGATGAAACCGGGCTGACCGGAATATGGTTTGAAGGACAAAAATATTTTCCCCTCTCCATCAGCACAGAGCTGAAAGAAGCAGAAATCCCAGAAGGAAAAATCCTTCTCTTTGAACGTGCCAAGGAATGGCTGGATATTTATTTTTCAGGAAGGCAACCTGACTTTTCCCTTCCTCTCCATGTCATAGGCTCTGTCTTTCAAAAAGAAGTCTGGAATATCCTCTGTTCCATTCCCTACGGCCAGACCATGACCTATGGAGACATTGCCAAACAGCTGGCTGCCAAACGGGGCATACCCCATATGTCTGCCCAGGCAGTGGGCGGCGCAGTAGGCCGCAATAAAATCGCTATCCTGATCCCCTGCCACCGGGTCGTTGGTGCAAATGGAAGTTTAACCGGATATGCGGGAGGCATAGATAAAAAAGAAAAGCTATTGGCTTTAGAACAGGCGAAATGGAAGAAAACGCTGCAATAAATATCCCATAAGGAGGATGACCATGGATCTGATCAATCAATTTATCGAAAACTATAAGAAAAAAATGAATTTTTATGAGACTGCCGGGCGCCTGGCTGCCAAGCAGCTGGAAAGTACCCTTCAGGCAGCAGGAATCCGTGCCATGGTCACCTTCCGTGCAAAAGCTCCGGGACGGCTCAAAAGCAAGGTCATCTCCCGCAATGCCAGACGGGAAATCCCTTATAAAAATATGAAGGAGATCTACGACGACATTGCAGATCTAAGCGGCGTGCGGGTAGCTCTCTACTTCCCGGGAGACCGTGACAAAACAGATGGACTGCTTCGGGATCTTTTTTCCATACAGGAGACAAAGCAGTTCCCGGAACAGTCCAAGCCTCCCACCTACCACAAACGTTTTTCCGGCTATTGGGCCAACCATTATCGGGCCAATATGAGGGAGGAATCTCTGGAGCCCCCTCAGAAAAAATATGCCAAAGCCCGGATTGAGATCCAGGTGGCCTCCGTCCTCATGCACGCCTGGTCAGAAGTAGAGCATGACCTTGTATACAAACCTCTCCAGGGCGCTCTGTCGGAGGAGGAGCTGGATATTCTGGACGAGCTAAACGGACTGGTTCTGGCCGGGGAAATTGCCCTTGAGCGCCTCCAAAATGCAGGAAACGAGCGCATACGCAGCAAAAAAGCAGAATTTGGTTCCCAATATGACCTGGCCTCCTATCTGTATAATTATCTGAGCTGTAATTTCCTTCCGGAAGACATTGAACTGCGTATGGGAAATATTGAGCTTCTATTCCGCCTCAGCAGCCGCTTAAAGCTAAACAGCGTAAAAGCTATGGAACCCGTCTTAAAATCCGTCAAATTTGAGAAGGACCGGCGCAATATCTCCCAACAGATCGTGGATCAAATGATCACCGGAAATGAAAAGCGTTATCAGATCTATCAGGAGCTTCGGGATGGACAAAGAGAGGCCAGCCAGGAGGAACAAAAAGCCATCGGATATTTTCTCGGCCAATGGGTTCCCCTGGAGCAGCTTTTAAACCGTCTCTCCTTCCGAGGCTCCAAAAAGGTTCCGCCAGCCTTTAATGTAAACACCTTAAAGCGTCTGAACCTTCTGGACAAGGACAGTATCAACCGTATCGTAGCCCTGAGAAAAATCCGGAACGGCCTGATCCACGACATCGAGATCCCTGCTGCCTCTGTCCTCATGGAGCAGGGAAAGGAGGCAGAGAAGCTTTTGTGGAAGCTGGAAGAACAGTTTCCCCTTTAATTGGTATTCCTGCTGATTTAATTGGTATTCCCCTTTGATTCAAGGCTATCCCCATTGATTCGAGGCCACCCCCGAAAACCAGCCATAAGGCATACCAAAGAAAAAAAGAGAAGCTCCCGGGCAAAGCTTTATCCATGCCTGGTCACTTCTCTTTTTCTTTTTACCTTACAGTTCCCGGAACACACCCTTTAAGGCTGGGTACATCTGGCGGAAACGGCAGTAAGCTGCCTCATATTTCTCCACCAGCTCCGGCTCCGGCTCGATGGTTTCGGCTACTTTCACAATGGCATCAGCGGCTGTTTTCACATCTGGAAATTCCCCACATCCCACAGCGGCCAGAATCGCTCCGCCCAGTGCAGGCCCTTCCTCATGCTCCAGCACATCTACCTTTACGTTCATGATATTGGCAACCATCCGCTTCCACAGGCTGCTCTTTGCGCCTCCTCCGCAGATCTTGGTACGCCCAATCTTTAATCCTAACCGTCTCGCCACCTCAAGGGAATCCCTGAGGCCAAATACTACGCCCTCAAGCACTGCCTGGGTCATTTCTTCCCTGGCCGTATCCATGGTCATGCCAATAAAGCAGGCCCTCGCCCTTGGATCGTTGTGGGGTGAACGCTCTCCCATGAGATAGGGAAGGTAGTACACATGATTCTCCCCTAATTTTACAATATTTTCCTGTTCTTTGGAAAATTCCTTTGTTTTAAGGATCTCCTCCATCCACCATTTATTACAGGAAGCAGCGCTGAGCATACATCCCATGAGATGGAAATGGCCGTCTGCATGGCAGAACGCGTGGAGCGCATTGTTCTCATCTCCCTTAAAATCCTGGCTGGAAATAAAAATGGTTCCGCTTGTTCCCAGGGAAATATTACACTGCCCTTCCCCTACCGTTCCGGTTCCCACAGCAGCTGCAGCATTGTCCCCGGCTCCAGCCATGATCTTCACCGTATGAGAAAATCCCAGCTCCTCTGCCAGCTCCCCTTTGAGAGTTCCCACTGGTTCATAGCTTTCATAGAGATCCGGCAGCTGATCCCGGCTCACACCGCACAGCTCCATCATTTCCTCTGACCAGCACTTATTCTTCACATCCAGTAAAAGCATACCGGAAGCATCCGAGTAATCGGTACAGAAGCTGCCTGACAGACGGTATGCCAGATAGTCTTTTGGCAGCATAATCTTCCTGATCCGTTTAAAATTCTCCGGCTCATTTTCCCGCATCCACAAGATCTTTGGAGCTGTAAAGCCAGTAAAAGCAATATTCGCAGTGCAGGCAGACAGCTTATCCATCCCCACCACGGTATTCAGATAATCGGTCTCCTTTTCTGAACGGCCGTCGTTCCAGAGAATGGCCGGGCGGATCACCTGATCCGCCTCGTCCAGTGTCACAAGGCCATGCATCTGTCCTCCAAAGCTGATCCCAGCTACCTGTGATCTGTCACAATCCGCGGTCAGCTCTTTCATGCCTTCCATAGAAGCCTTAAACCAATCCTCAGGATCCTGCTCCGACCAGGCCGGATGAGGGAAGTACAAGGGGTATTCCCTGGATACGATCTTCCTGATCGCTCCTGTGCCGTCCATCAAAAGCAGCTTCACCGCTGAGGTTCCCAGGTCAATTCCTATATACAGCATGGTCTTCCTCCTTATTTATGCAAATGGATTCTCTGTCTTATAGCGCACACCTTTTGGCTGGTTGTAACCGATCTCATCCACATCCACGCCAATGTACTTAAATACCTCGAACAGAGCCTTTCCGTATTTTCCAAATGCCACTGCTCCATGGTGCGGATAGTTCTTCTCGATGAGCACATGGCGGTAGAACCGGCCCATCTCCGGAATTGCAAACACACCGATGGAACCGAAGGAACGGGTTGCTACAGGAAGGACCTCTCCCTCTGCAATGTAAGCACGCAGCTTGTTGTCAGCTGTGCTCTGGAGACGGTAGAAAGTGATGTCGCCTGGCTTAATATCTCCCTCTAAGGTTCCCTGGGTCACCTCGATCGGAAGGGCTCTTGCCATGATCATCTGATATTTCATTTCACAGAAGGACAGCTTGCTGGAAGCGGTATTTCCGCAGTGGAATCCCATAAATGTGTCTTTCAGTGTGTAATCATATTTTCCCTTAATATCAGCCTCATACATATCTTTTGGAACCGTGTTGTTGATATCCAGCAGTGTCACTGCATCCTGGCTGATAACCGTTCCAATGTACTCGCTGAGAGCGCCGTAAATATCAACCTCGCAGGAAACAGGAATACCCTGGGCCGTGAGACGGCTGTTTACATAACATGGAACAAATCCAAACTGGGTCTGGAATGCGGGCCAGCATTTTCCTGCGATAGCCACATACTTGCGGTATCCCTTGTGAGCCTCTACCCAGTCCTTTAAGGTCAGCTCATACTGGGCTAACTTCGCCAGGATCTCCGGCTTCTTGTTGCCTGCTCCCAGCTCTGCCTCCATCTCCTTTACCACTGCCGGGATACGCTCATCTCCTGCATGGTTGTTGAATGCTTCAAATAAATCCAGCTCAGAGTTCTCCTCGATCTCAACTCCCAGATTGTAAAGCTGCTTGATGGGAGCATTGCATGCTAAGAAGTTTAAAGGTCTCGGGCCAAAGCTGATGATCTTTAAATCGTTTAACGCTGCAACGGCTCTTGCGATGGGTACAAACTCATGGATCATGTCTGCGCAGTCCTCGGCATCCCCTACCGGGTATTCTGGTATGTAAGCCTTGATGTTGCGCAAGGCCAGGTTGTAGCTGGCATTTAACATACCGCAGTAAGCGTCGCCGCGGCCCTGGCACAGATTGTCCCCTGTCTCCTCAGCCGCTGCCACAAACATTTTAGGCCCATCAAAATGCTTTGCCAGCAATGTCTCTGAGATCTCCGGCCCAAAATTTCCAAGATATACGCAAAGGGCATTGCATCCTGCTTTTTTAATATCCTCCAAAGCCTGTACCATGTGGATCTCGCTCTCAACGATACAGATGGGACATTCATAAATGTCTGCCTCATTATATTTTGCCTTATATGCCTCTACCAGGGCTTTTCTTCTGTTTACGGAAAGGGATTCCGGGAAACAGTCCCTGCTCACTGCTACAATACCAATCTTTACCTCTGGTGTGTTGTTCATATTTCTCTTACCTCCTAAAATAATTATAGAATGTTCTATTAATCTACGGTGAGATTTTCACCCTTCAGTCCAATAAAAGCCCCTTCCGGCAGCCCGCCCTCCTCATGACCGATCAGCCATTTATTGACTGCAAAAAGGAGTCTGTCCTCCGGATCCTTTACCTCAATTGGCTCCATATCCATATTGGTTCCCCTTGGAAGTACTACTACGCAGCGGAATCCCTTCTCCTCCACATGGCAGGGAGCATAGTGAAGGGTTGTTGCATAGATCTCCACAGCGGTTCCTGCCGGCACAAAAAAGGCCTCCATTTTAGAGGTATCATAGGTATGATCCTCGCAGATGTCATGCTGTCTCCCCAGGATCAGGATCAGGTCATTGACCGCAATATCTACCTCAGAATCCCTGTGATATTCTACTGCATTCAGTTTTTTGTTGTGGCCGTTGCAGTAACCGATCTGTATCGGCATCTGTCCGTAAATCCCTTTTTCAAGCTCCTTGTACTCCGAAAGAGCTTCCAGCTCTGGAACAGAAGGCACATAGATCACCTGCTCCGGCAAAGGAGTCTTCTCCATAGCCTCCAATAACCCCTTAAAGTCATATCCGGTAATGATTCTTCCATAGGCGCCAAACCCTTGATCTGTCACCGGCTTTACTGTCATCCCCATCCCGTTTCCTCCTTGTCTTATTTCAGGCGGCCCCATCAGCCTTTCCCTTATTTTTTATTTCTCTTGAATTTCTATTATAATACAAATAAGCAAAAAAAGCGTGCTGTTATTTCATGAACTAACAGCACTTTTTTGCGATTTCTCTATTTCTTGTACTTTTCCTATTTCCTGCGATTTTCCTAAGATTTGCTTTCGGTACTGGCTGGGCAGGCAGCCGTATTGCTTTTTAAATGCCTTTGTAAAGGCTCTGGCATCGGGAAACCCGTGTTCCATAGCAATCTCCCCGATATAACGGTCGGAATGGATCAGTTCCCTGGCTGCATACTTCACCCGAAGATCGCTGAGATAGGTGCGGTATCCCACCTGGGCATACTCGCGGAACATATGGGACAAATACGTAGGCGTAAACCCAAAATGAGAAGCTACCCCCTCTAAGCTCATTTCTTTGTTGTAATTTTCCTTCATGTACTGTGTAACCCGCGACAGCTTATCCAGATGGCGCTTCTGTTTTCTCCTTGCCTCACCGATCCCTTCAATTCCAAATTCTGTCACCAACAGGTACAAAAATTCCATAAACTGGCCTTTTACCTTCAAGCGGTATCCCAGCTTTCTCTGCTCATAAGTCCCGAACATAGATCGAACCAAGCTTCCCAGCCGTTCCCTGGTTTCCTCAGGCTTCCCCTCAAAATCAATATAGGACTCCTCACTCAGATACCCTTCAAAAGATTCCAGGGGGATCTGGAGGACAATAGTCCGGTTGGGGTTAGGACTTTCGATAGAATGGAGTTCATTGGGATTTACGATCACAAACTGCCCTGGCTCCAAATGGTAATGGGTGGACTGGATAAAAAATTCCAGATTTCCACTGGTCACTAAAAATAGTTCCACAGACTGATGCCAATGACGGCTCACTCTGTAATTTCCATCTTTTCCCTCAAATAAAAACATGCGGAAGGGAAGATCGTCGTTTGGTATAACAGTTTCATGGCGAAAATCCATATACTTTCCTTTCTTTACATAATTCCCTGTAACCGTTCAGCCATGCGAAGATTCAGATAGGAAAACGAGTTGAAAGCTTGTTTTCATAAACGTTTTCCTGTCTGAAGCTTCATAGGGCAGACGCCCGGCGCTTCTTGTCCGCTTTAGGGCGGACAAGAAGATGTATGGCTGAAATGTTACAATTTCCTTATTTTTCCTGCCGGCCAGCACATCACAGCTCTGAAAAATATGATAGGATCCTGGAAGCCCGTTCCATCACTCTATGGAAAATTGGAGAGCCCGTTTCATCTCCTGCCCGGAATAAAGCTCTTCCTCAATCCGTATATCCTTTTCCAGGGAATAAATCCCCGGCTCCAGAGGGCCGTAAGACTGTTCCAGATCTATTGTCCATAGCACGGGTTCCCCCCGCTTCGGCATATATATCACATCAACGATCACTTTGGGGGTCAGAGGGGTCATTTCTTCCCACTGCCCCTCCTTTCCCTGCTTTTTAAGCCGGCACTCATCTGTGAAAACCACGGAAAGCTCTGTATCATTTGTTAAAAGCACCGTAAGAGCTTGTGGATCCACGGTCTGTCCCTCAAGCCTCATACCGATTTCCGAGGGAAGAACGGCTTCTGTCATATGATTGATCCGGCATACCTTCAGCTGTCCATCCGTCTCCTGAAGCCATACGGCTCCTGTGCTCCCCATCATAATGCCCTGCCAGCTGCAAAACATTTCCCGGCAGTCTTCCGCCTCAATCTCTGCCAAAAACAGGGGATTTACATGATCCTTCCAATATTGCCCGTCGGCCAGAAGTTCCTCTGGGCTTTGGTAGATCCGCTCCTCAATCTCCAAAGGATACGAACAGATTGATGCCAGGGACTTCCAGTCCCTATTTAAAAGATACTGTTTTGCTTCCTTTGCTGTCTGTTCGATCTCATAAGCGGAAAGGTCAAAGCCGGAAGCGGCATAATAGTCTTCTGGCGTTTCCATTTTTTCCTCTAACCACCCTTCCTGCTGCTCCTCCGTTCCCCTGTCCTCTCCGGTCTTAGCGGACTGACGACAATCCTCCGCTTTTTCTTCCTCCTGGTTCTTAGATCCATCTTCCGCTTCTGCCCTGTTTTCATTTTCCATTGTCTGTTTTTTGCTGCATCCCATATGGAACGCACTGGCTGCCATAAAAGCCATTCCCAGCACAAGCCCTTGAAGAATACATTTTTTCACCCCAGCCTTCCCCTCCCTTCCTGCCTTTTATCTGCTTTTATCTGAATTATGACACATTTTTTTTACTTTTTCCACAATATTTTTCTTTCAATCATCATGAAAAAGGATCCTGCGCGGAGCGCTTTTTGTGTAATAGGAATATTGCGGACACATTTCCTATTACGTAAAAAACCGGCCAGGATCACTCCCAGCCAGCTTTTGTCATATCTATATAAATTTAATAAAGAGAGGACTAACTTATGCTGCAAATGGAGCGATTTCCTCCATCAGCTTCTCACATCCGTCTTCTGTGTGAAGGATCAGCTCTACTGTCTTTGACTTTGCAAGGGATAATACGCCTACGATGGACTTTGCGTCAACCATACGGCTTCCCCACTTCACATCCGCGTCGAAATCAAAACGGTTCATGATCCTTACAAAATTGATGATCTGGTCTGCCTGATCAAATTTTACAAGTATATGCTTCATATTGCTCACCTCCACCTGATCTTTCCTGGTAAAAGCTTTTATCTGATTGCTTTACTGTTCTCCCTGGAACGTCTATATCATATCACAAGACAGAAAGGGATTTCCACCGTAATATTTTTTTATCCCGTGGAATATTTTAATCTTTTCCCCTCTTGAGTTCCCCTCCCTTTGCAAACGCAGCTTTTCCTGTTACAATAGGATTAACCAAACAGGAAGGAGAACCGCCCGCCGATGAAGCTGCTGATTATTGATGACGAAAAACTCACCAGGGAGGGCATCGAAAAAGGATTGGATCTGGAAAAACTTGGCATCAGCCAGGTTTTCTTAGCCGATGACGGAGTCCACGGCTTCCAAACAGCTCTGGAACAAAAGCCCGATATTATCCTTACAGATGTGCGCATGCCTCGGATGAATGGGGTAGAGATGGCAGAAAAAATCCTCAAAGAGCTGCCCTCTGTCTCGATTATTTTTATGAGCGCTTATTCTGATAAGGAGTATCTGAAAGCCGCTATCAAGCTAAAAGCTCTGGGATATGTGGAAAAGCCGCTGGATATGGAGGAGCTCTCTGCAGCCATATGGGAGGCTGTGGTCAACTGCCGCAGGGAACAGCGAACCCAGTCCGCAGTTCAGCTTCAAAAACAGGAGCTGAAAAATCAACTGTGCCATTACCTGACCCAATCCAGCCCGGACGCCCTTGAAAAAGCAGAAACACTGAATCAGGAATTAGGAAAGGTTCTTGACTCCAATTCCTGCATCTGCTGCCTGATCCTAGACTGTATCCCGCTCCTCTCCTCCCTCCCGGAACCGGAAATGTACAGCCTGCGCGACGACTTTAACACATGGCTGGAGGAGCATCATATTTTCCAGGCCCATACCTTCCGGGGAGATCACCGTATCCTGATCTTTCTCGTGTCACAGGGCAGGCCCGCACAAGGCACGTTCAGCCAGTGCGCCCAGTTCCTGTCCCGCCGCTTTCAAAACATCTGTCCCTTTTTTATTGCTCTGGGGCCGGAGGTGTGCAAAATGGACCGGGCATGGTTTTCCTATGAGGAGGCCTGCGAATATCTAAAAGGCGCTTTCTTCTATGAGTACGGTTTCCTTCTCACCAGCAGGCTTGAGGCAGCGCCCTTCCAGCCCCCTGCTGATCTGCTTCTGCCGTTTTCCATGGCGCTGGCAGAAAAAGACGAGGAACAGGTTTTGTCCGTCACCCGCAGCCTGCTCTGCTCCATCATCCCCAGCCCTCTGTTTGACAGCAGCCAGATCAAAGACCTTTACTACCGATATTTCAGCAAGCTGGACGAGCATGGGCTCCACAACTATATTTCCCTATGGCAGAAGGAAGGGCTGGAGTCAGAATCCATCTGGGAAGGGATCATGAGATGCCATACCCTCTCAGAGCTGGATCACCTTCTGACAGCCAAAATTAGGTTGTTTTTCCAACGTTTAAAAACCAACAGTGTAGGAAATCCTGTTGTTTTCCAGATCAAAGAATACATACATAAGCACTATGCCATCCCCTCTCTGTCTGTGCCTGACGTCAGCGAATATGTGCGCCTTTCTTCCAGTTACGTGTGCACGATCTTCAAAAACGAAACCGGACAGACCTTAAACCAGTATCTGACTGATTACCGCATCAAAATGTCCAAACAATTTTTAAGCGATCCCAGATACAAGATTGCTGACATCTCCTCCAAAGTAGGATACAGTGACGGCAACTATTACAGCAAAACATTTAAAAAAATCGTGGGCCTCTCCCCCTCAGAATACAGGGATAAGATGGCTCTCTCGGAAGGAAATCCCCTATGAAGCATTGGCTGAACCGTCTAATCCAGCACTATACCTACGATATGCGGATCAAAACAAAACTGGCCGTCTCCCACTTGATCCTGGTACTGCTGCCCACCGCTGTCCTCTCCATTTTCCTCTATTTGCGCATTTACAACATGGTTATGGAAGACAGCATCAATGGGGAGCAGGCTCTCTTTGACCAGACTGTCACCTCCATTGAAAACCTGATCTCCTATGCAGAGCACACATGTGACAGTATGATCCAAAGCTCTATGATCCACGGCTTATTTCAATCCTCCCTGGATCCCTCCGAAACAGATGGATATTCTCAGATCCTGATCGACCGTTTGGACCGTCTTCTGGAGCTCACCAAAAATCATTCCATGATACAGGATATAAAAATTTATTACAATGACCGTCTCTACCAAAATATAGAACCTTTTTCCCAGGAAACTCCTTCCTGGCTGTCCCCTCTTTCCTTGATGGACAGCCCATGGATCGGATCCTTTGCACAAAATGCAAAGGATCGGCTGGTATGTCCTGAGGATTGTCTGTCCGGCTCAGAAAGCCAAAAGGATGGGACTCTGGCTTATATTGCCCGTATTCCGGTTCTGTCAGGAGGAGAAACAGAAGAAACAGGAAAATCGCAGACTGCCGGTTTTCTCGTCCTCTATCTGGCCCGCAGCTCCTTTGATACCCTGCTGTTCCAAAACGTATCCGTTTCCGAAGAAATCACGTTTCTGGTCAACGAAAACCAGGAGCTGGTGGCTTCCTCCAACTATGAAGCGATTCCGGATCCCCAGGTTTTATCCCGTCTTTTTGCCTCAGTAAAATCAAAAGAAAGAGGGGCAGACCGTTCCCAGACGGTTCCCTCCTTCCGTTTTTCCCTGAACACTGCCAAAAATGGCTCCATGTATGCGGCGGCTTCCCCTATCTGCGGCACGGACTGGATCATGGTATCCCTGATCCCATCTTTCCGCATGGGAGAAGCAGGAAAAGACATGATCCTCCATTTTTCTGCCCTTTATCTTCTTGCCATTGTCATTGCCCTGTATACATCTTTCCGCCTGGCTGGTTCCATCGCTAACCGTATCATCGGTGTAGCCTTTCAGATGGAAACCGTGCGCTCCGGACGCCCCCTGCCGATTGAACTGACTGATTCCGGCAAAGATGAAATCGGTATTTTGGCTGATACCTATAACTATATGACAGCAGAGATCAATGATCTGATGGAGCAGCAGGAAAAAACATCAGAGGAACTCCGGATAGCGGAATTTCGTGCACTCCAAGCCCAGATTAACCCTCATTTTCTCTACAACACCCTGGATATGATCAACTGGCTGGCTCAAAATGGGCAGACGGAGCGCGTCACAAAAGCAGTTCAGGCTCTGTCACGCTTTTACAAGCTGACTCTTGGGCGGAAGGAGCTTCTGCACTCTGTGGAACAGGAGCTGGAGCATGTAGGGCTTTACGTACAGCTCCAAAATATGCGTTATGACAACTGTGCTGACTATATGGTAGATGTTCCGGAGGAGCTTTTCTCCTGTCCAATCCCTAAGCTCACCTTCCAGCCCATTGTGGAAAATGCTATCCTCCACGGAATTATGATGAAGGAGGAGAAAAAAGGCAGTATCCTGCTCACCGGCTGGCCAGAGGGAAACGACATGGTGTTCGTTATCTCTGACGACGGAGCAGGCATACCGCCTGAAACACTTCATGCATTGAAAGAAGATGTAAATTCAGGGGCCAGCGAGCCGGATCTTTCGTCTGCTTCGCCCGCTTCCTCTGCCTCCTCCCAATCCTTTTCCAGCCATATTGGCCTGTACAACACAAATCTGCGTCTGAAAAGCCTATATGGCCCCTCTTATGGACTGTTCTTTTCCAGCACAGAAGGGCAGGGGACTGAGGTAACGCTGAGACTTCCCATAAACAATCGGCCAAATGCCGGATCATAACATTCTACTTGATCCCCTGAATCTCCCAGCAATAGGCCTCATAAGCCGCGGTCAGTTTCATAGCCGCGGTTTCTTTTAATGACTCTGCCTCCTGGAAATCTGCCTCTCCTTCCAAATACTGGGCATTCGTCAGCATACCTGCCTGCTGCTTTCTCAGAAGTCCCTGATAGGACATAGAGGCACTCTCATAGGCTGCCATGGCGGCCTGATATTCGCTCCTTGCTGCCAAAAGCCCTTCATACACTGCCAAAAAGTCAGCCTCTTTCCCTCCCTCCGCCTCTCTTACCAGGCTGGCGCGAACCGTCTTCTCCCCAGGCGTATCCGCCTGGGAATGTCGGGCGCTTAACACATCCGTATCATTTCCCATAGCCTTTACCCGATCCGTCTCATAGTCCACAGCATCAATGGCTGCCAGATCCGGCTCTGGTATGGAGCCAATGACTGTCTGATCATTGTCAGAAATTCCCAGCATAGTCAAAAGCTGGCTCCTCAAGCTGGCCGTCTGAAGCTTCAAAGAAGATAGGGATTGTTCCGCCTGATCCATTTTCTCTTTTGCCTGGTCTGTTTCTTCCTGGACGGCACTTCCCGCCGACTGACGGCGCAGGGCAGCCTCATAAGAAGCCCTGGCGGCCTCCACCCTTGCTTCCCCGCTTTCCACGTTCTGGGCCATCTGGCAATAGGAATTCATAAGCGTTTGGGCCGCAGCCACATAAGCATCGATAGTTTTTTCTACGCTTCGCTCCGTCTTTTCACTGGTCATATTTTCCAGCTGGCTGTGAATCCGGCTGGCAGAGGATCGTAACATAGAAGCGTTGGAAGAATAAAGCTGCGCCTCCTCCCTTTCCTCCTCTGTTAAATCGTGATCCGTTTCCTCAAGCTCCTCCGCCCGATCCTCCATATTCCCCTGTTCCCGCTTCAGTATATCCCATATTTCCTGATATGCATCCAATTGATCCTGGCGGTCCCCAAGGGTCTTTTTTAAGGAAATGTTTCCCTGCTTTAACAATTCACGGAGTTGATTGTAGTCTACCGCCACTGTACCAGCCTCCTCTGCCCGAACATAAAGGCTCCCTGTTGGCTGAGCCTGGCCCAATACCGCTGCCAGGACAACAGCTGCCCCTTTTTTCACAGCCCCCAGACCCCCTTTTTGTTTTCTCTGTTTCATATTTATTTTGATCTCTCCCTTTTTCTGGGAACTATATGTTTCCCTATGACGCAGATGCCAGTCCATCTACCGCCCACTGGTAGTCTAGCTGGGCTTTCAAAAGCTCCAGCTGGCTTGTGGAAACGGCGGTCCGGGCCGCAGTGAACGCTGTCTGCTGAGTCACGTAATCCTTTTTTGTCATCATACCGGCTGCCATTTTCCGATCAGCAGAAGCCATAGAAGCACTCTCTGATACAAATGACTCCTGGGCCTGCTGATAATTGGAAAGGGCCAGCTTTAATGTCGCATAGGCATTTTCTATATTGGACGAAACGGTTTCTTTTCCGCTTCTCAGCTGTTCCTCCAGGCTGCTCCTGTTGGACTGGTTTTTGGCGTTTTTTATCTTTTTTTCCAAAATCTGTAATTCGTAATTCTGTTCCAACCCTTTGGACACATCTTCTTGAAGCTGTATCGCAGAAATCTGTTCCCCATCCGGATCCGGCAGCTGCCCCATCTCTACAGAAGAACCATAGGCCCATCCAAGCATCAGGCAAAGCTTCTCCTTTGTCTGCTTTAATCCACTCTCACCAGAAAGAATGGCGGCTTTTGCTGATGTAACCCCCTCCTCAGCGGTGAGGAGATCTGCCTGAACCGCTGTCCCTGCTGAAAGCTGGGTAAGGACAGAATCATATGCGGACTGAGCCTGGATTTCCTTTTGTTCCAGATTTTCCTGTTCATAGAGGGATTCCCAATAGGAAATCATTTCCCCCTGGGCCTCCTTCACCAGCTGGGCTTCCTCCTTTTCATATTCCAGCCTTTTTATCTCCCCATCCTCTACATTGTCGTCCCCCTGTTCTTTCAGATTATCTGCCTGGATCTGACTGTTCAGATAAGAGGATAAACTGCTGGCATAATTAGAATCTGTGGAATCCGGGTACTCCAGGCTGCCGGATATATCATCCGCTGCATCATAATAATCCTGGGCAATGTCATCGGCATCCTCCCCCTTAAATTCCTCATAATCCAGCCAGTTCTGGATCACAGTACTGTTGTACACATGGATCAGATCGCTGATCTCTGAAAATTCCAATCGGTCATCCCGAAGGCCGGCCCACTGCTCCTCGGTATAGGCAAATTCCGGTGTAGCTGCAAAGGCTTTCAAGGAACAATTTCCCAGATACAATGCCAGGATCAAAGCCGCCGCCCAGGCGGAGCCTGCACCTCTTTTTAATCTTCTTTTTTGTCTTCTTTTCAATCCTTTTCCCTTTCCTTCTTCCAACTCTGTCTTTCTGTTGTCTTTCCTGCCGTCTTTACCTCCGCCTTTCCTGCTGTCTTTCCTGACGGCTTTCCTTCTGGCTTTATCGCTGTCCTTCCTTCTGTGTTTTACTTCTATTTCCACTTCTATTTTTATTCCTGTTCCCGATACTTGGCGGCCCGCTTTTCTGAATCCTTTTCTTTTCACCGAAATCCTGCTTTAAATATCCAAGGTCACTCTCTGTTTCCGCCCATTCATCAGGGCATAATATACGGGAAGGATAAAAAGAGCCACTGCCACCCCCACAGTCAGCCCGCCTATATTTACGATCGCCAGTCCCTGGGTAGTTGAACCGCTGTCTCCTACTGCCAGAGCCATAGGGATCATAGACAGGATCGTGGTAAGGCTGGTCATCATAATGGGACGCAGACGGGTTGCCCCTGCCTCAATGAGAGCCGTCTTTAATTCCATGGTCATACGGTACTGGTTTACCGTGTCCACATAGAGGATTCCATTATTCACTACCGTTCCTACCAGGATCAGAAATCCCAAGATAGAAGTCATACTGATGCTCACCCCTGCCATCTTTAACAATCCAAAAGAGCCAATGAGGCTGAAAGGAATGGTAGTCATGACCATAAAAGAAAATTTAGGCGACTCAAACTGGGCAGCCATGACCACAAATACAAGAAATACTGCCACTGCAATCGCCTGATATAAGGCGGAAAATTCCTCCTGCATCATACGGTTTCTGGAGTTGACTCCCTTTGTGACGGTGCTGCTCAAGTGAGGGCCGATCACCTCACTGTCGATGGCTGCCTGGACATTCCCGCCTGTATAATCTGCTGTAATAGTGATCTCATAGGCTTTGTCGGTCTTTGAGATAGAGGATGGGCTGTCCTTATAATAAATCTCCGCCACATCGGTAAGGGCTGCATATCCCCCTGATGGTTTGGATAAGATAATATCCTTCATCTGGTTTACGGTACGGTATTCATCTTCCGGATACTCTGCCATTACACTGACCTCCCGGCCATCTATGTCCAAGGTTGTCACTTCCAGTCCGTCCATCATCTGCTTTACCTGGGAACCAATTTGAGAGGCTGTGAGCCCTTCTGCTGCAGCCAGAACCGGATCCACTTTGACCGTCACCACAGGAGCGGTATTTTCAATGCTGGAATGGACATTCATCACATCGTCCCTGGCTGTCATTTCCTCCACAATCTCATTACTGACCTGTTGGAGCTCATCGTAATCTGTCCCGTTTAAGATCACCTCATAACCTCTGCTTCTGCCCATAAAGCTCATAGAGGAGGAGGCTTCTACCTCAATCGTACAGTTTTCCAGATCGGTCATCTCCTGCTCCCATTGCTGTGCCACCTCCTCTGTGCTCATTTCCCTGTCATCCTTCAGATAGGCAGTGATACTTCCGCTGGCATTATTATAACGAAGCATATAGGATTCCACATCAGGGTGGCTTTTTACGATGGTCTCTGCCTGCTCTAACATAGCATCCGCATATTCCGATAAAAGCCCAGGCCTGGTTTCGATGGATACGCTGACCGTTCCTGTGTCGTCGGCTGTCATAAGCTCGGTCTGCATCCCCTTCGCCATCCAGTAAGTAAGAGCTACCAGAACAAAGGATCCCATCATAATCATACCTTTATGCTTTAAAAATCCAGGAAGGATCCTGCGGTAGGCATTCTGCATCCGCTCCATGGGACGGGACATAGGCGCTTTCATCTTTTCCTGAGGCTTGTAAGCCATATAGGTAAGGGGGACAATGGTGACCGCTGACAGGAAGGAGGCGCTCATACAGAATACAATCACATAGCCCATGGCTCCAAACATCTGTCCAGACATTCCCTGCAAAAACACAAGGGGAAGGAATACGACACAGGTAGTCACCGTAGATCCAAGAATGGACTGCATCACAATTCCTGTACCATGCAGCGCCGCTTTTGCATATCCCAGGATCCCCTTATCCTCCTGAGTCTCAATGGCCCTAAAGCAGCTTTCCAGCACCACAATGGAGTTATCTACCATCATTCCCACGCCTAAAACCAGTCCGCTCATCGTAATGATATTTAAGGAAAATCCCGCGCTGGTCATCAGGATCAGAGACACCAGAATGGAGGTTGGGATGGAGCTTCCAACAATCAGGGAAGCCTTGTAGTCACCGAAAAAGATAAAGATGATGACCATGGAGATCCCTGCTGCCAGCACCAGAGTGGAGGCCACATCCTTTAGAGAGCTTATGATGCTGTCTGCGCTGTCCCTTACGATCTCAATTGTTAAATTTTCATCTTCCGACTCCAGTTCCTTTATAACCTCCTGCACCTTGGAGGATACCTCCATAGCGGTGCTGTCCTGCTGCTTTGTGATGGAGATGGAAATGGTTTCATTGCCGTTGTAGCGGGAAATCCCTCCACGGCTCTCTTCTGCCTCGTAAACATTGGAAATATCATCCAAATAAACGATCTGGCCGCTGGCTGTGGTAATAGGAACCTCCTTTAATGCCTCTATGGTGTCATTCTCCAGGGAGGTGGACACAGACAGTTCTAATTTTCCATCTACTGCTTCACCGGAGGGATAAGAGAGATTGGCTGAACTCATAGCAGAAGAAATATCACTGATCGTCACCTGATACTGAGCCATAAGATCCGATTGAAGTTCAATTTTATAATAATCCGAGGTTCCTCCCATGGCTTCCACCTCCGCCACGGAGCTGATCTGTTCAAGAAGGGGGACGACCGTCTGATCCACATAGTCATACAGATCTGGCTGAGTCGGATTGGATATGGAAAGCATCATAGTGGAACCGGCGTTATTATTCATCTGCATGACAGAGGTCTCTGCATCATCAGGAAGCTTTCTGTTTAATGCGTCCAAAGCCTGGGACAGATCATTGTACGCATCATCCATATCCGTCCCATATTCATACTCCAGCATGATCATGGCCCGGTTCTCGCTGGAACTGGAGCTCATACTCTTTACCCCTTCAATAGTCCCCACCTCATCCTCAATGGGCTGGGTCAAAAGCTCATCAATATCCTCAGGCCCTGCCCCGGAGTAAGAAGCCATGATAATGAGCATAGGCTGATCCGTATCCGGCATCTGCTCTAAATCTGCCTGAAACACAGAGGATATGCCAAACACGATCAGACACAGCAGGGCCATAACCGTGGCAATGGGCCTTTTTAATACAAATCTTGTCAATCCCATAACTTACTCCTCCTGTTCCGCCGCCTGCTTCTGGCCTTCTGCCCGTTCCTGTTCTCCTGCCTGCTTTTGGCCTTCTGCCTGCTTTTGGCCTTCTGCTTCGCTTTCATCTTTCACATCCTTTAATCTTACCTTGGCTCCCTCATACAGATTGGAGCTCCAGGTACTGATCACCAGATCCTCAGCTGAAACCCCGGACAGCACCTGGGCTTTCTCCTGATCCTCCATCCCAAGCTCCACAGGAACCATGACGGAAATCCCTTCCTGATACAGATATACATAAGACTGGCCGCCGCTGTAATAAACAGCATCTATGGGGATCAGCATGGTATTTTCTGCCTTCTGGGTCACCAGGCTCAGTTTCACTGTACTTCCTGCCGCAATCTCATCTGTACTCTCCACCTGCGCCTTTACCTTAAAAAGCCCAGTTTCCGTGTCTACCATCGAATTGATCTCCGTAATATAAGCGCTGTACTCTGAACCATTCTTCTCTACAGCCAATTCATCTCCCACTGTAAGATTTTCCATCATACGGTGGGTCACATAGAAGGATACCACCTTTTCACCGGCTCCTGAGACCACACACAGATCCTGGGACTGGGTCACATGGTCGTACATCTCTGCATCAAAGCTCTCGATCCTTCCGCTGATAGGTGACGAGACGGAACTGTATTCCACCTGACGTTCATAATCCAGCTTTGCGGAATCATACTTGAGCTGGGCTGATTTCACTGCATTGACATACTGCTCGTATTCCTGGGCTGACAGATCTCCTCCGCTGTAAAGGATCTGCATCCTGGCCAGATTGCTCTGGGCTTCCGACAGAGATACGGCTGCAGATTCCAAAGAATTTTGGGCGGCCTCCACCTGCTGCGTATCGATCTCCAAAAGGATCTGTCCTTGGGCCACCGTATCGCCTGCCTTTACATGGACTGCGGTCACGTCTCCTGCTGCTTTTGCATAAATATGTACTACATCTGCTGGCTCCACCGTTCCGGTAAGATTGGTGGAAACAGAGATGTCCCCTATCGAGGGCTGTTCCGCCTGGACAACTGTCACAGAAGCCTCCCCCTCTCCCACTCCTCCGGGCATCATGCCGGAGGGCTTTCCAGCCTTTTTCATTCCAACTGCCGCTGCTGCCAGAACGATCACTGCGCCAGCTGCTAATCCAGCTATTATCAGCTTTTTCCTTCTATTCATATTCTCTCTCCTCTGTCTGATCCAATGTTTCATATTTGCCCTTCATCTTAAAATCTCAAGCTAAACTCAACATAAACAAATCTTCAAAAGAACGCAGAAAATTATGAACTTTCTGTGTTCCGAAATCTTTTTTCTCATCTTCTCTTTATAATTTAGAAACCTTTGTGTATAATTATACTGTCTACATTTAGAAATCGATTCAATGATCATTCAAACAGCAGCAGAGGAAAAGAGGGAAGATATGTTTCAGATACTGGTAGCAGAAGATGATAAAAATACACGCCGTCTGATGGAGGCGGTTCTTACAGAACACGGATACCATACTATCCTGGCCTGCGATGGGCTGGAAGCTCTAAAATTATTTGATACCCACCATATTGATCTGGCTATCCTGGATGTGATGATGCCCGGTATGGACGGCTATGAACTGACCCGCCAGCTGCGAAGCACTGATTATACCCTGCCGATCCTTATGGTTACTGCCAAACAGCTTCCTGAAGATAAGAAAAAGGGATTTCTGTCAGGAACAGACGATTATATGACCAAGCCTGTAGACGAGGAAGAAATGCTATTGAGGATCCGGGCTTTGCTGCGCAGGGCGCAGATCGTAAGCGAACACCGGATCACCATAGGAAGCGTGTGCTTGGACTATGATTCCCTGACAGTCACCCGCGGTGAAGAACGACAGACGCTTCCCAGAAAAGAATTTTATCTTCTCTATAAGCTTTTATCCTATCCTGGAAAAATATTTACCCGGATCCAGCTGATGGACGAAATCTGGGGAATGGATTCCCAGTCTGACGACAATACCATCAATGTCCACATCAATCGGCTGCGCAAGCGATTTGAATATTATCCCGAGTTTTCCATCGAAACGGTTCGGGGACTGGGATATAAGGCAATCCGCAAAAGCTCATCCAAAGGAGAAGCCAATGAAAGGAGTGCGCCATGAAAATCAAAACTATGATCCATCTGAGAAAAAAAGCCCCCAAAAAGCCAATCTGCCCTTCCTCCCAGAAATCCAGCGGGCTGATCCGCCGAAATCCCCTGGGAACTACTTTGCTGATCCTTACCTTCAGTGTGTTTCTCATCACCTTCACCATTATGAGTCTCCAAGGCCTTCTCATGTATTTATATTGGAAGGTTCTCTATCAGGCAGATGTACATATGCCCAAATTCTGGCGTCCGATCCCCCTGCTGGCTGTCCTCAGCGCTTTGACCGGAGGAGCCCTCACCCTGGCTCTCACCCGGATCCCCCTGCGTCCCATCCGCCGTCTGATCGACGCCATCAACCAACTGGCAGACGGAAATTTCCAGGTTCGGATCCATCTGGGATTAAACCGTGAGCTCATTGACCTTTCCGACAGCTTCAACCGTATGGCCCAGGAACTGGAAAATACTGAGCTTCTTCGTTCTGATTTCATCAACAGCTTTTCCCATGAATTTAAGACTCCCATCGTATCGCTTCGCGGCTTTGCCAGGATACTGAAGAATGACAATCTGACAAAGGAGGAACGGGACGAGTATCTGGATATTATTATCCGGGAATCGGACCGGCTGGCCCATCTGTCCACTAATATACTGAATTTATCAAAAATAGAAAAAATCAGTATTCTTTCTGATATGGAATCATTTGATCTTTCAGAAGAAATCCGTCAGGCCCTTCTCCTTTTCCAGACCAAATGGCAGAAAAAAGAATTAGATCTGAATATCGACTTAGATGAAATGCAATATTATGGAAATAGAGATCTTTTAAACCAGGTATGGATCAATCTGATAGACAATGCCATTAAGTTTTCCCCAAAAGGCGGTTCCCTCGGATTGTCTCTGAAACGCTGTGAAAACCAGGTTATCTTTAGGATCAAGGATCAGGGCCTGGGAATGGATCAGGAAACCCAGTCCCATATCTTTGACCGTTTTTACCAGGGAGATTCTTCACGCACCACCGAAGGAAACGGTGTAGGCCTGACGGTGGTAGATAAGATCATCCGCCTTCACAAAGGACAGATCCAGGTGAAAAGCGAACCTGGAAAAGGCGCTGATTTTGCAGTGATCCTTCCTGCTTTCCCGCAAAATAAAAAAGCCCAGCACAATGGCCAGACTTAACATATAAACAGTACAGGAGAGAGTGCCGCAAAATGTAGAAATAAAATAGAAATAAGCTACACTTGAATACTTCTAACTACTTCTATGTTGATTACGCTTCATTTTTTCTGCTTTTCAGCCATTCCCTCATTGCGTTTTCACAACACGAAAAATCACAGTATGAACGCCTTATATTTTTTGTTTCTTTTTGATGCTTATAAATTTTTTCCGCTTTTGTCAGTATTTTATCCTTAATGGTTAAGCAAAAAGCATATTTCTTTTCAAATAAGTCCTGATAACGTTCATCACTCAACTCATTAAATACAATTCTTTTGTAAACGTCATAAGGAATAAAATATTTACATTCTGTCATGTCTATGATAATACCAACAAAAGGTTTTATCACATTCCTATAAGAAGCATTATAATATATCTCTGAATTCTTGCTGTTTAGATATTCCAAATAATCAGCATCAGTGGTATAGAAACCAAAGTTTTCAAATTCGATCATAATTCTCCTTAATCAAAAAGTGGAGAAGATTTCTCTCCTCCACTAAGCTTTAATGTTCCACCTTTAGGATATAGGTAGCGGGACACCTTCTTTAATGCTCCACCTTTGTAATGGGTAGTGGGACACCCTCTTTAACATTATCCCTTTTTCTACTTCTAATATACATTAGTATATGCGCAAAGTCAATAACTTTTGTCAAAACATTGCAGTTATGTATAAGCCATTTATGATAATGTCTCAGTATATCACAAATGAAAATGTCCCGGATA
>CABQJX010000007.1 GCA_902464595.1 uncultured Lachnoclostridium sp.
TAATATAAGACTAGAACTTAAAAACATAAAAAAGGCTCCAAACACAGTAACGGGGAGGGATTCCTAAGAATCCCACCCCAAAACTTGACATAGAGCCAAATAAAAAAACACATAAAGACGGGTATCGAATCTTTGATTAACCACTTCGCGATTACGATACCCGTCTTCCTACTATCTCGTCCATTGGACTAAGCCTCACTTTTCCGAAACAACGATTGTTTCTTATTTGCCTCTATATTAAATTGTTACGCCAATCTACCTTTTCTGATCTGCTCCTATTTCTGCTTTCTCTTTCATTTGATCGATCTTAAATCAATTTTTTCTTACCTTGCCTATCCGGTATCCTTTATCGTTCTAATAATACTTTCTCGTCATATCACTAAACCGATTGTCTGATACACCTTAGATAGTTCTATATGATCCAATCATTTGTCTGAGTCTGCTTCTTCTTTCAACATTCTGAGTGTTTATTCATTTCTTTAAATACTGCAATTGCCATTTTTTATTCATCCATTCTGCTATTTTATTGATAAAATGATTTTCTTTTGTAAACTTACCCATTTACATCAGAACTTCTTTTTCATATAAAATCCAGATCTGAGAATGAATTTTTACCAACCGATTGGATTTTGTTTCTTTAAATCAATTTCTTAAATCACGTTCCTGTTGGAGCTTTCATTTTGTAGATTGGTTTTTCCTGGTCTCATTTATAACAATTAGCTCGTTATAAATGAAACAAAACTTCTCTTTCTGGTGGTCCGTACCTCCTTTGCTTGGATTTTATTTCTGTTGGACTGATTGTCTACAATCCTTTTTGTTTTTCTCTTTTCTTTTGTTGTCTTTATTATAGTCGATGAGGCTTATTTTGTCAATACTTTTTTGATATTTTTTATAACTTTTTTGTTTATATATGTTTATTCCATATAATTACATTTTTTATTTGTTTTTATGAAGTATTAATTGCTTATTTTGATCTGTATTTCAAAATTTTCTGATTATTTCAAAATATTTATACTTATGCCACAACGATCAGCTGCCCTACGGCTTCACCTTTCTTTTTCTAAATGAGTTTTACCGAAATACAGCCTCCGCTGCTTCCATAGCTGCACAGACCCGGTCACACCACTGATCAAAGGCCTCATCCAGGACCTGGCATTCCCTATGGCTCATCATATACTCTGCTGCCTCGCGGATCCCCTCTGCCATGGAAGTAGTACATACAAAATCAGGAACCTCTCTCTTAATCTTTGTGTTATCAAAGATCACTGTGTTTGCCTTGTCTCCCAGAAGCTGTCCTTCCATGTCATACTGCCTTCCCCATACTCCCAAAAGCCTTGATGGAACATGAAGAGGATTCAGATTCTTTCCCAATGCTGATGCCAAAGTCCCGTAAATCTGATTCCAAGTCATGGTTTCATCGCTGGTTATATGATAAGCGTTCCCCAAAGCATGTGGATTTCCCATCAGCCCTACATATCCTTTTGCAAAGTCTCTGGCGTGGGTCAGGGTCCACAAAGACGTTCCGTCTCCCGGAAGGATCACAGGCTTTCCCTCAAGGATCCTTTGGAGCACCTGCCAGTTTCCCTTATCTCCATGGATCGCTACCGGAACCTTCCTCTGGTCATATGTATGACTGGGACGTACGATCGTCACAGGAAATCCCTTCTCCCGGTATGCCTCCATCAGCACCTCCTCTGCCTGGATCTTTCTCTGTGAATAGGCCCAGTAGGGATTTTTAAGGGGGGTGCTCTCCGTTATGGGATAACCGGCAGGAGGTTTTTGATAGGCGGATGCACTGCTGATAAAAATATACTGGCTGGTCTTTTCCTGGAACAGACGAATATCCCGTGCTGCATCCTCTGCTCCATAGCCAATAAACTGAGCCGTCACGTCAAAATATTTCCCCTTTAATGCCTGGGCAGCTGCCTGCTCATCACGGATATCCGCTGTAATAGAAGCCATCCCCTGGGGTGCGGGCCTTGTTCCCCTGTTTAACAGTGTTACTTCCCATCCCCGTTCCCTGGCTAAGGCCGCAACGGATGTGCTGATGGTTCCTGTGCCTCCGATCAACAATGCTTTCATCTGATCCCCTCCTGATAAAATCGTTTTCTGTCTTTCCAAGCTACTGGCCTTATGGGCAGAACTTCTTCCTGACGCAGTCTATGCCTTCACAGCCCACCGCATTTTTGTGGAATGGGCGCGGCTGTTCATCCTGCATTCCTCTGCCGAGGGACGTATCACTTCTGTGCTCACCTGGCTGTACTGTCCTGCCCGCTGCATTTCTTTAAAAGACTTCTTCACAATGCGGTCCTCTCCGGAATGAAAGGTTAGGATTGCCGCCCGTCCCCCTGGTTTTAGGGCATCGGGCAGCTTATCAAGGAACTCATAGAGCACCTCAAACTCGCTGTTTACATCGATGCGCAGCGCCTGGAAGGTTCTCTGGCAGGATTTCTTCACCGCCTCCTTCCGATCCTTTTCCGGCAGGAAGGATAAAGCCTTTTCAATGCAGGCGCAGAGGCTGGTGGTGGTATCCACCCTGTTCCCATGGCGAAGCTCCCGGATCACTGTCCTGGCAATCTCCTTTGCGTAGGGCTCGTCTGAATTTTCCACCAGCATTCCCTCAAACTCCTCCTGATCCAGCCGTTTTAGCCGCTCACTTGCAGGCTCGCCCTTTAAGGGATCCAGGCGCAGATCCAAAGGCCCTTCCTTTTTGAAGGAAAATCCCCGCTCCGGATTATCAATCTGCATGGAGGAAACTCCCAGATCTGCCAGGACAAAGTCCAATGGCCCGGACTCCCGGATCACCTGGTCGATATTGGCAAAATTCAGCTTTTTGATGGTCAGTATATCAGGGCCATATCCCATTTCCTCCAGCCGCTTTTTTGTCTTTTCCATTTCAATAGAATCCACATCTAAAGCGTAAATATGCCCTTTCCCCTCCAGCCTCTCTAACATTTTCCCTGTATGGCCGCCATATCCTAAGGTAGCATCCAGTCCTGTCTGCCCTGGCTGGATCTGAAGGAAATCCAAAATTTCCTTTACCATGATCGAAATGTGCATTCCCGCAGGAGTCATGCCTTTGCTGATCACCTTTGCCACTGTCTCCGGATACTTCTCCGGCTGAAGCTCCTTGTATTTCTCCTCAAACCGCCTGGGATGGGTTCCCTTGTAGCGCACCCGGCGTTTATGCTCTTTTTCCATTTTCTCACTCCTTATCCATGGATCTGTTCCATCATTCTATCCTATTTTTACTTGAGTTTCCGTCTTTTATCCTCTTACTCCCTGTAACATGCCCACACGCATGCGCCTCCCAGCCCGGCTGCAAAGACAAAAGATAGGGCCAGAGAAACCATATCCATCTGTCCGCCGCCAAAAATCCCCCGGATCAGCCCAGTGGTATGGGTAAGAGGCAATAGTCCCACCAGGAACCGAAGGGCGGCAGGCATAGTTTCCAGGGAGAAAAAAGTCCCGCAAAGGAAGGACATGGGGGTGATCACCACATTGGTAAACAGGTTCATGTCATAATGGCTCTCCATCTTCATTGCGGCCAAAAATCCCAGAGCAGAAAAGATGAGACAGTTTAAAAATAAAACCAGTATCAGAGAGGGGCTCAGGCACAGCCCAGCCCCGGCTGCAAGGCTCAAAAGGAAAATAAACAGCCCTGCATACATACCGCGGAGCGCACCTGCCAGAATGTGGCCGGCTGCCAGCAGCTCCATTCTGGTGGGGGAATAAAGATAACATTCAAAGCTCTTCTCATGAAGACGCATCACGCTGATCCGCGTCGACACAGAGGTATAGCTGTTCCGCATGGTGGTCATGGCCAAAAGTCCGGGCAGCAGGTAATAGAGATAGGGCTGTCCCTCCACCTCCATCCCATTTCCCAATCCCATGCCAAAAGTCAGAAAATAAAGCAGGGGAGAAACGATCTGTGAACCGGTGATCCTCCAGAACCTCCGTTTGAAAAACAGCCATTCCCTCCACAAAATAGCTTTTATCTCCATGGAGCCACCCCCTTATTGGTGTACTGGAAAAATACATCCTCAAGGGTAGAGGGAAGGATACTGCACGTTCCCTGAACCTCTTTGGCCCACTCCTTTGCCTGGGAAAGGGTTTTAAAAAATCGGCTTTCTTTCCCATAAACGGTCTCATACTCCACCTTGTAATCCCCGATCTCCCTGGTAAGCTCCTGGGGCGTCCCCTCCTTAAAAATGGCTCCCTGATCCATAAGAAGAACTCGGTCGCAAAGCCTGGAGGCTTCCTCAATATAATGGGTCGTGAGCAGAATGGTCTTTCCTGATCTTTTCTGATGTTCGAGAAATTCCCATATATCCCGCCTGGCATTTGGATCGATCCCAACCGTAGGTTCGTCCAAAAACAGATAGCGCGGATCGTGGATCAATGCTTTTCCGATCATCAGTTTACGCTTCATTCCCCCGGAAAGGTTCTGGGCCATCCTCTTTCCTGCCTCAGACAGCCCTAAAAATTCCAGGAGAAGCTGTGAGCGGCTGATGATTTCCCTCTTGTCCATCTGATAAAGGCGGCCTGCAAATTCCATATTTTCCTCCACGGTCAGCTCCTTATCCAGATTGATATGCTGGCTGGCTATGCCGATCTCCCTCTTTACTTTTACTGCTCCCCGGTCCATCACCCGGCCGTCAAAGAGCACCTGGCCGCTGTCCGGCCGAAGAAGCCCTGTCATCATGGCCATCATGGTCGTCTTTCCAGCTCCATTTGGCCCTAAAAGCCCTATGCAGGTTCCCGGATCCACTTTCATGGATACGCCTTTTACTGCCTCCACATCCCCAAACCGTTTGCACAGTCCCTCACACTGAAGCATAAGAGGTCCTTCCCTTCTTTTTCACAAGAACCGTAGAAAGATAGGGAAGCTCATACTCCTCCAGCTCTTTTAAATCCGTGATCACCCGCTCCTGCCCTGTTCCTGCTTTGCTGATCAGCACAAAATGATCTTCCAGATGGTTTTCCCTCAATGCCCGCAAGAGTGCTTCCTTATCCGCGGACGGCTTCATAAGGATCACATTGTCGTGCTCTCTCAGGATCCTTCCCAGGTCGCTGCTGCTGTTTTTACGCACTGGAGCCACCACCAGATCCTCATTCCATGCCATAAGAGGCAGCTTCAAAGCGTCCGCCACGGCACAGAAAGAAGGGATCCCCGGAACCACTTCCACCTCGATCCCCTGTTCCTCCATATAGGGCAAGGTATACATAAAGGTACTGTAAACCGCCGGATCTCCCAACGTAATAAACGCTCCCTTGCGTCCGCCCTCAAGATATGCGGCGATGGTTTCTGCATTCTCCCTCCACATACGGCAAAGCTCCTGCCCGTGGTAATGCATGGGATAGACCAGGTTTACCACCTGGGCCTTTCCCTCCTCCACAAATTTTTTTACAATATCGTAGGCAAAGCTTCCTGCCCCCGCCTCTTTTTCAGGGCAGAACACCACATCCGCCTCTTTTAGGATCCGGTGTGCTTTTAAGGTTAACAGCTCCGGATCTCCCGGCCCTACGCCGATGCCGTACAATTTTCCCATATTCTATCCTCATTTTTCTGCGATTTTTATTTCTTTGCTTTTATTTCTCGTTTTTATTTCTCTCTATCTTTCACTTTCTATTTCTCTGCTTTTTTGCTTCTTCCTGTTTTTTTATTTCCCTGTCTTTCCTGCGGTTTGATCAATCTGCTTCCTCCCTCAACAGGATCCCTTTTTTCTCTGCCCTCAGAGCCAGCTCCCGATTCTTCTGATTCATTGTCCCAAATTCTTCCAAACAACAGATTACCTGCTCACAGGCATCCATTACCTGAACCGCCTTTTCGTAAGTCTCCTCTGTGATGGGCTCAAAGGGCCGCTCCGCTGCCACCTCTCCTGCAAGGGCAGAAGCAACGGGATAATCTATATCATTTTCGTGAAGAATCCCGGCTGCAAACGGGATTCCCTGGCGATGCAGCCTCCGGTAAACAGGGATACCTGTCCCATTTCCCCCGATTACAAAAACACGGGGATGCCCCTGTGTCCCTTCCATTTCAAGGCTTCCAAATCTTGGATCATAGTTTCCCCTGCTGATCCCATAGAGATCCCTGATATATTCGGACGTGATCACCCTCTCCGGCGGCCCCCATCGGTCAATGCGGTCTCCCTTTACGCATACAATGCAGTCTGACAGCTTTTGGGCCAGATCCAATTCATGGAGTGACATGAGCACCGCCAGTTTCTGTTTGCGGGCCAGCCCTTTTAAGAGGGAAAGAAGCTCCAGCTTATGGCGTATATCCAAAAAGGAAGTGGGCTCGTCCAGGACAATGACGTCCGGCTCCTGACAGATCGCTCTGGCTAACAGGATCCTCTGCTTCTGGCCGTCGCTGACCTGTGAGAAATACTGTTCTCCCAGCTCCAGCGCCCCTACCAGTTCTAACGCTTCCTCCACTTTTCTGTGATCCTGATGCGACAGGATCCCCAGACGGCCCGTATAAGGATACCGGCCCAGGCTCGCTACCTGGCGGCAGGTCATAAGCTCCGGCTTCGCTCCCTCTGTCATCATTACGGACATGCACTTGGCTATTTCCGTTTCCTTCATACGGCTCACTGGACTTCCATCCAGGTACACCGCCCCTTCCTTTAACGGAAGCTGCCCTATGATGCTCTTTAAAATGGTGGATTTTCCGGCCCCGTTTGGCCCGATCAGGGTAACGATCTGTCCGCTGTTCACATGAAGCTGGATCTGGCGGATCAATGTTTTTTCCCCGTATCCTACTGCCATATTTTCTGTTCTGATCCGTTCCTCTGACGCCAAAGGCCTTTCTGACTTCCTGTCACTGATGACTTGGCAGTCGCTGCCTGATCTGCCGTTACTGCTGTCTTTTCCTGCTTTGCTTTTTTTCATCATCTGCTTTTTCCTTCTTTTCTCCTCACCATGATAAAGATCGCCACTGGAGCGCCGAACACAGCTGTGACGGAGCTGATCCCCAGCTCAGCAGGCGCAAAGGCTGTTCTCGCAATGAGATCACAGAACAGGCAGAAAACAGCCCCGCCCAAAAAGCACCCTGGGATCATGAGAAGGGGACTGGAGCTGCGGAACATGCTTTTTACCAAATGGGGGACCGCGATCCCCACAAAGGACACAGGTCCTGCAAAGGCGGCCACGACAGCTGACAAAATACTGGAACATAAGATCAGGGCAGCCCGGAACCGCAAAAGGCTGACTCCAAGGCTTCTTGCATATCCCTCGCCCAATTGATAGGCCCTCATAGGCTTTGCCATAAAAAAGGCAGAGGCCATTGATAAGAGGATCACGGGGGTCATCACCCGGATATTTTCCCAGGAAACTCCGGAAAAGCTGCCTATGGACCAGCTTCTCATATTCACAATGTCGGCATCATCAGCAAAAGTCACTGCAAAGTCTGTCACTGCAGAACAGATATATCCAATCATAACTCCACAGACCACCAAAGACGTCATCTGCCTTACCTGATTGGAAATAAGAAGGACAACACCCATGGAGATCATGGCCCCTAAAAAGGCAGCCACGATCATTCCCCAGGATCCCACCCCGATCCCACGGCTGAGAAAAAGGAGCATCACCAGGGACACAGCCAGCTTAGCGCCGGAAGATATACCCAGCACAAAAGGGCTGGCAATAGGATTTCCGAAAAAAGTCTGGAGGAGAAAGCCAGACACAGACAGGGCGCCTCCCAGCATGGCGGCGGCCAAAAGCCTCGGAAGGCGAATATCCCACAAAATCCGTCCTGCGGGAGAGTCTGCTTCCATTCCGCTGAAGGCAGCTGCAATCTCTGCGGCAGACAGCCTGACGCTTCCCAACATGGCATTCAACAGCAAAAGAAGGATACAGCCCAAAAGCAGAAAAGAAAATATCAGGACTGCCCTGAAGGAGCCTGCTTCTATTTCAGTCTGTACAGACAGGTCAGGCCTTTGGGGTCTTCTTCCGTGAAGATCCGGTAAAGATCCATTATCATGTTCCCAATGCCCATGGTTTCCTGAAACATGCTTTTTTCCGTGCACCATACATTTCCTTCCTTTACTGCCTTAAAATCCTTTAAAAAGCTGCTTTTTTCAAGAAGTTCCTCCAGATCCTCCACTCCTCCGTCAACGGCGCTGTTATAGATCAGATGATCCGCATCCCTAGCTCCGGCGTAAAAAGCCTCCATCTGCATATTCATGGTGGACAGGGCATTTTCCTCTCCGCTCCCTGTATTGGGAACGTACTCTCCTCCGGCCAGCTCGATCATTTTGGATACGTAATCCCCCGGTTTTCTCACATTTACCATTCCATTGGAATGGATATAGAAAAAAGCCGCTGTACGGCCTACAGAAGCCTTGTCTAAAATGGGCTCCAATTGCCTTAGCTGCTCCTCAAAAACGGCGTTGGCCTGCTCCTCTTTTCCCATAAGGACACCATAAAGCTTGATCCACTCCATTCTCCCGAGAGGATGGCTCTCATAGCTGGAGCGTTCTACCAGTACGGGGATACCCAAACGTTCCAGCTGCTCCTTCACCTTCGGCGCATGATAGATCATGGTTGATTCCACTGCAAGATCGCATCCCTCTGACAGGATCCTTTCATAATCCGGGCTGTTGTATTTGCCAGCATAGATCATCTTCCCATCTTCCATGGCTTCTTTCGCCTCTTTGATGTGCCAGCCGGAGCTTTCCGTCCCCGACAGGGTTATGGAATCCACGGAATCCAATGCCCGAAACAGATCCATGGCAGATGTAGCAGCCAGATAGATCTCATCCAGCGGCTGAAAAAGCACCGTTATCTCATCAGAAATCCCCTCCGGCTTTTCTTTTCCCTCTGGAACCACCAAAAACTGTCCCCCCTCCTTGATCGTAATGAGGGGGTATTCCTCCTCCCATCGCCCGATGGAGAACTGGTCTGCATAAAGAAGCTCTGCAAAAGACGCCATTGGGATAGAGGGTTCTTGAAACAACAGGGTATATTCGATCTCATGGGGTTCGCTCATAGCGATGGTATCCGCGATCACCTTCATCTCCCGGTCAAAAAAGGGAACGGGAATGCGGAATACGGATTTCCCTTCCGTATCCACTCCCGGTTCCTCCCCCTCTTTTAACGGCTCAAACCGCTCCTCCCCTACCTTCATATAATCGTAATTTGGACTGTCCCACACCAAAAGAGCCGTTGCTTCCCCTTGTTTCACCTGAATCTGGCAGGGCGTCATGAGAATTGCCTTACCGGAGCCTCCGGACAGCGTTACCTCTGCCTCGTAAGTTCCATCTTGGAGTCCCAGCTGTTTTGGCGTGGAAAGGGCTCCCTCCCTCCACGCCGCCATGGGAAGGGAATCAGAGCAAAACACAAGGCTTCTGTCATACCATGTTTCCTTCTTTTTGCTGAAGGCGCTGCAGGGGATTTCCTCGTCCAATGCCCTTACAGGGATGCGGAAGGTATGGGCTCCCTCCGCTGTCTCCTCATAAGGAATATAGGCTTCCTCCGAAGCCTTTTTCGCTTCCTCTCCTGTTCCCATATAAAGATAGCGATAACCGGTTCCTCCCATCGTCATCACTGCCTCCATGGAGCCGTCCTTTACCGTCAGTTCACAGTGGGTGATCCGAAACATGCTGGAACTGGAATCCACCTGGATCTCATAGGTTCCGTCCCGCAGATCCGCCTGGGCTTCATTTCCCTCCATAGCCGATCCCTGGATTTCTGTTTCCTGCCGGAGATCTGGATTTCCCTCCCCGTCGTTCTTTCCTGTGCATCCCACGGCTGCCACTCCTGCAAGCGCTGCTATTAAAACAGCCAGAAACCATTTCTTATTTTTTCTTTTCATTTTCATCTATTTACCCTATTGTGACAGACTGTCTATCGCTGCCCTTGCGTGGTCTGCAAAAAGCTGCTGCACTGCCTCCAGCTCTCCCAGGCCATTTAGCAGGCAGATCACCTCATATCCTTCCTTTTCAAAGATATTTTTCCAGGAATCCTCATCATCGCCAGCCATATCGTTATTCGCATGGTCTCCGGCCACAATCATAAGAGGCTTTAATACAACCCGCTTATAGCCGCCTTTCTTTACTGCCTCCATCACGTCCTCAAGGCTGGGAGAAGCCTCCACAGTCCCCACATAATAGTGATCGTACCCGGCCGCGGACAGTGTTTCCTGCATTTTAGCATAAACCTGGTTGGCCTGCGCTTCTGTTCCATGCCCCATAAAGCAGATCGCAGTATCTCCGTCATCATACTGGGCTGTGTCCTCTGCAATAGCCTGGGCTACTGCCTTAAAATCCTCCTCTGAGGTGAGAAGGGGCTTTCCCACCGCTACCTTCTCAAAAGCATCGGAATACTGTGCTGCTTCCTCCACCAGATCCCCATACTCCAAACCGTCCATCAGATGGGTGGGCTGGATCACCAGCTCTTTTACCCCGTTATCTCTGGCCCGTTCAAGAGCTTCCTTTACATTGTCCATAGCAATGTGATCCCTATTTTTCACGCGGTCAATAATGATCTGGCTGGTAAAGCCTCTGCGCACAGAGTAATCAGGAAAGGACTGCTCCATAGCCTCCTCAATAGCCCCGATGGTCAGACGCCTGCTGTCGTTATAGCTGGTTCCGAAGCTGACCACCAGCAGCTCCTTTTCGCCAATCTCATCCTGATTCCTAGGATTATCCAGAGAAGCATCGCCTGTGGTGTAATCCTCCTCATTCTCTTCCTCAGAAGCCTCTGCTCCTGTTTCCTGGGCTTTGGCAGGATCCTGGGATTTCTGAGCCTGGGCAGGATTCTGGCTTTCATGGGAAGCGGGCTCTTGTGATCCCTCTTCCGCTTCTATATCCCCGGAAGAAGCCATTGCCTCCCTGTCAGAAGAAGCAGCTTTTGCCGATGTCTCCCCGGCCTTTTCTACCTGTCCCAAAGTGCATCCTGCTGTGGATGCGGCTGTAAGCGCTGCTGCCAATACGATTGCCGCCTTTCTTAGTTTCATTTGTGTTCCTCCTTGTCTTTTCGGTGTGCGAAACAAAGCACAGATTTCATCGGTTAGGCAAGGTAAAGGAATATTCCGCTGTTGTCAGCCTGCCATACGGTACAACCAATTACTCGTGGCCTGGAATTTCATTCCCGTACCAACAGCCGGCAGGTCTCCTGGCTTGTCCCTCAACGCCCATGGCCGCCTTCCCGACCCTCAAAGATCAGTGGCTGTCCCACTCCCTGTCATGGACTCTTGACTCACAGTGACGAGTTCGCGCAGGTCTCTCACCTGCTTCCCTATTATCCTGCCTGTTCCTATGAAAAAACAGGCAGACACCGGCTGCTCTCAACTCGATATGGATTATCCTAACACTGATTCGGAGAAAACTCAATAGTTTTGCCTTCTTGAGTTTACACCTCAATATAGGCCCGGCTCCCTCCAAAAGGTTCCCGAACCGCTATCACTTTCTTTTCAATCCTGTTTTTCAATTCCTGGACATGGGATATGACGCCTACCAGCCTCCGCCCCTCAGCAAGTCCTGCTAACGACTGGATTGCCAGGTTCAGGGTGTCTTCATCCAAGGAGCCAAATCCCTCGTCCACAAACAGCGTGTCCAGACGGATGCCTCCCACAGAGGACTGGATCTCATCAGAAAGGCCCAGGGCCAGAGACAGGGATGCCTGGAAGGATTCTCCTCCTGATAAGGTTCTGACGCTCCGCTCTGTTCCATTATAGTGATCCACTACGCTAAGACCCAAACCGTTTTTCCCCCTATTATCCTCCTCCATACATCGCTTCAGCTCATATTGTCCGCCGCTCATAACCATAAACCTAGTATTCGCTCTGGCGATGATCCGCTCAAAATAAGCCATCTGGGCATAGGTTTCCAGGGTAATCTTCTCCTTACCTCCTATCTCGCCAGAAACGGTATCGGAAAGGGATTTGACCCAGTTCCATTCCTTCTGGAGCTGTTCCATGGTCTCCTTCTGATCCTCCATCGCCTCTCTGGCTCTCCGGTTGGTCTCCAGCCGATGATAGGTCCTGCTCTTTTCCTTTTCAAGAACCGCCAGCATTTCCCTCTGTGCTTCCTGCTCCTCTCTCAAACGCAGCATTTCTTCCCGGATCTCCTGCACTGTTTTTTGGGATTCCTTTCTCTGGCTTTCAAAAGCTTCCAACCTGGCTTCGTCCTGGGCCGTCTGACGGCTGATACTCTGATAAGCCGACTCTGCCTCCAAAAACGCCTGACGGCTTTCTGACAGCAAAACCTGCTTATCTTTCAGCTCCCTTCTGGCCTTTTCCTCAGCCTCCCAGGGAAGGGAGGACTTCATTTCCTGTGCCCTGGACTCCAGTTCCTCCAACCTAGCCCTGGACTGGGATAGGCTGCGCTCCAAAAGCTGTCTTTCTTGTATGGTTCCTTCTAAAAGCGTCCGCAGCCGGATCACGGCATCCTCCAGACGGATTTTCTCTCTTTTCCGCTTCTCTGCCTCTTTCAAACGTTCCTCTCCCACTTCGTTCTGACGTTCCAGCTGGGCAGACAGAGCAAAGAGCAGCTCCCTCCACTGGGATACAAAAAAACGACGTCCTTCCTCATGAGACTGTTTCCCACGGATCGCTCCCTCCTCACTGATCTGCCGGATCCGCTCCTGCCAGTCTGCTTTCCAGGAAGCAGCTTCTCTGGCGATCTGAGACTTCATTTTTTCATATCCCGCTTCCAATACGCCTGCCTGCTTCCCCGCTTCCAGACTAAAGGAAACGGCTTCCCTGTCCCTTTGCTCCGCTTCGGCTTTCAGCTGTTCCACCTGTTCCTTTGTCACATGGACGTTCCCAGTTTCCGCCGGGCTTGGATGAATGAGAGAACCGCATACGGGACAGGGCTCTCCCTCCTTCAGGCAGCCTGCCAAAATGCCTGCCTGTCCATCAAGAAAGGACTGGTAGGCCCGGCGGTACGCTTCCCCGGCCTGATTACGCCTGGCATCCGCCTGCCGATACCTTTTTCTGGCTTCATCAAGGGCTGCCTCTCCCTGTTCATAGACGGTCAGATCTTGTCTCAGCGCCAAAACCCGTTTTCGATACTCCTCCAATCGCTCCCGTACATTCAAAGCAGCCTGGTACTCCTCACCGGCCTGGCTCAGTTTGGCTGCATCCCCTTCTGCTCTCCTTAACTTCTCTCTCTGGTCTGCCTCCTGTTTTTCTTTTTCCCTCTGCTTGTCAGAAAGAGTATGGATCTCCTCCTCCAGCTTCTTCCGGCTTGCCAGGACTTCCTGATAGCGGCTGTAAACTTTTACGCATTCCTCCAGCTTAGCGATCTGAATCGCCAAATGTTCCCGCTCTGGCTGCTCCTTCTGTCCTCTCTCATAAGCGCTCTTTGCTTTGTCTAAAAGAGGTTTCGACTTCTCCAGCCGGGACCGGACAGCAGATATATCCCCTATCAGCTGTTCCTCTGCCTTTTTTCGCTCCCATTCAGAACCCAATGCTTCCACTTTCGCTCTGACCGTTTTCTCCCTCTGCTCCAGTTCTGCCTTTGCTGTCTCATCCGCCTGGATCACATCTCCCAGAACAGAAAGACGAGCCTCTGTGCTTTCCCCTGGTATTTCCTTCCAGCGCTTCTCAAACTCCTCCCTGGCTCCCTGGAAGATCACCCCAGCAGCGTATTGATCCATGCTTTTTTTGCTGTCCATATACTGACCATAAAGCTTCCTGGCCCGTTCCTTCATCTGTTCCTGGAACTGCTGATATGGTCTTGTCTGAAAAATTTCCCTAAAGATCGCCCCACGATCCTCTGTCTTTCCTGACAAAAGCCGGGAAAAACTGCCCTGAGCCAGCATGGCGATCTGGGAAAACTGATCTCTATTCAATCCCAGCAATTCCTCCACCTGAAGAGTCACTGCCCGATCTCCCGTAACCATACTCCCATCGGGCTTTCTCATCCATGCATCCGGCTTCTCCCTGGTTTCTCCGCTTCCGCGCTGCTTCGCCCTCATATATTCCGGGCTTCTGTGGATACGGTACTTTTTTTCATTATAAGAAAATTCCATCTCCACATACGTTTTCTGATCCGGTCCAGCATATTTGCTCCGCAGCATCCTGGGCTTTCGGCTGTCGCCGCTGGCGCTTCCGTAAAGTGCAAAAGCGACAGCGTCAAACAGTGTGGTCTTTCCCGCGCCTGTGTCTCCGGTAATCAGATACAGCCCTCTATCCCCTAATTGCTCCATATCCAGGATCGTCTCCCTGGCATAGGGGCCAAAAGCAGATAGGATCAACTCTGTAGGCCTCATTTTTTTCCCTCCCAAATGTCTTCCATCATTGCTTTTGCAAAATCTGCCTGCTCTCTTGTCATAGCCTGGTTGTTCTGAAGCTCATACAGCTCCGCCAGGAGATCAAAGGGACTCTTTTTATCTCCCTCTCCTGCTGGGATTTCTTTTCCCTCCCTGGTGCGCCGGTTATCATAGTCCAGCTTCATAATGTTAGGATATATGGATCGGAGCTTTCCCAAGGCATCCAGAATATCTTCCTCATCGGTAAGGGTGATATGAAGATAATCGTCTACCGGGGTTCCCTGATAGTAATTCCGGTCAGTAAGCTCCTCATAACTTCCCCGTATCTCCCTCAGCTCCCGCAAGGGCTTTAAGGGGATTGCCGTGACCGACACATTTCCCTTTTCTCTCAGATGTGCTATTGTGACGGATTTCTTATGATTTACCTCAGAAAAGGAATATTTCAGAGGCGTGCCGCAGTAACGCAGTGTATCCCTTCCTATCCTCTGAGGGCCGTGAATGTGTCCCAGAGCTACATAATCAAAGAGATCGAAGGCATCCGCTCCTACCTGATCCAGGCCGCCTATGGATAATTCCTCCGATTCGCAGCAGGCTGCTCCCACTACAAATTGATGGGCTATCAAAACATGGCGTTCCGATGGATCCATCTGTTCCACTGTCTGCCGCAAAGCCTGGCGTACTGCCTCATCAAAGGATAGGATCTCTGATCCTGGGACATATCTTCGCACCAATGCCGGTTTGACAAAGGGAAGCATATGGACATGCACCAAGCCATAGCTGTCTTCCATACACACCTCCCCAACCCGCCCGTCATAGACGGAGGCCATATATACCCCTGTCTGTTTCATTAATTCACTTCCAAAAGCAAGCCGTTCCGGGCTGTCATGGTTTCCGCTGATAATAAATACCGGCTGTTTTTCCTGTGCCAGCTCTGTCAAAAAAGAGTCAAATATCTGGACTGCCTCTGCCGGAGGAATGGGTTTATCATACACATCTCCGGCGATCAGCACAGCATCCGGCTTCTCCCTCCGGCTGATCTCAATGATCTGTTTTAATATATAGTTCTGATCTTCCAGCATAGAAAAACCATTGACCCGTTTTCCAATGTGAAGATCCGATAAGTGCATAAATTTCACGCCTGCCCCTCCCTTGTCCGCTGTTGGTATGAAGTATAGTACAGATGGGACAGACCGTCAATCTGCTTTCTCACAGGCTTCCAGATTTAAAAGCGCACATTGAAAAAAAGCCCCAGAAAACAAACTAGGGCTTTTTCTCTCTAGCTGCGAAGCGTGGCTCGCAGCCGGTCAGGTTTTAAAAGGAGATCCAATCCATCTGAAAACGAATGTACAATGACGGTGGCATGTGTAAGCAAGGCCGCGCACATGCCCTCCCGCTCCAACACGGCAATTGACAGATCTGCCAGGTCAAACATGGGAATATCGTTAAATCCATTTCCAAAACAGGCCACGCCCCCCTGAAGACCTTTTACGATCTCTGCCTTGCAGGCAGCTGCCCCCTCCCTTGGAAAGGTCATCACATCGATCCCCAGGCTCTCGCACTGCTCCCTTACTGTGCCGTATGTGTCTGCTGTCAGCACGTGGATCTTCGCCATTTCTTTCAGCTGTTCAATCTGGCCTCTGGCCTCCTGGATCAGCTTCCCGTCCACAGCAGCTGTTCCATTGTAGTCTAACACCACATGCTCGATTTCATATGTTTCCCGTCCTGGGATTTCAATGCGGATCATCCTTATCCTCCCTGGCTAAACTGCCGCTACTCTGCTTCTTTGATTTCTTCTTTTCTGTCTGTGCCTGTATCTTCACCGGCACTTGCTTTTATTGCTTCTTTTATTTCTTCCCCTGTCTCCTCATTCTCTATCTTCCAGCGGATCGTCACCTTAAACAGATCATCCTCTGTCTCTAGCTTCATCTGCCCTCCCTGAAGGGATACAAAGCTGTCTGCAATGGCTAATCCCAGACCGGAGCCCTCTGTATTTCTGGAAGAATCTCCTCTCACAAAACGCTGGGACAATTCTTCCGCCGGTACGGTAAGTTCTTCTGCCGATACGTTTCTCATGCGGATCACAGCATGATCCTCTTCCCGGCGTATCTGAATATAAGCTCTTGTTCCCTTCATGGCATATTTTACCACATTTACCAGAAGATTTTCAAAGATCCTGTACGTTTTCTGGCTGTCCAGCTGCAGTAAGATCCTCTCCTCCGGAAACTGGCAGCGAAATTCCACGCCGCTGGCCTCGATTTTATCTGACAGTTCACAGAGTACCTGTTTTAACAGACTCACAATGTCCACCTGGGTCAGATGAAGCTTTACAGCCCCGCTGCTGGCCTTGCTCACCTCAAAGAGGTCTTCGATAAGGGCCTTCAGCCGCATGGATTTTTGATCCAGAACCTGGATGTAGGAGGCCCGTTCTTCATCGGTAATGCCTTCCTGCTTTAACAGGTTTACATAGGTAATGATCGCCGTAAGCGGCGTTTTCAGATCATGAGATACATTGGTGATCAGCTCCGTCTTCGTCCGCTCACTTTTTACCTCCTGATCCACCGCCTTGCGGAATCCATTCTGGATCTTTCCCAGCTGTTCCTTAAAGGGATTGAATATACCAATGTCCTCCTGGATCTCTACCTCCAGATCTCCCTGGGCGATCCGGTTGATGGCCTCTAACAAGGTATCATATTTTTTCTGCATCTGCCCCCAATATCGGTTCAGAAGGATAAACAGAACCACAGAATAGATCACAAGAGCCCCGATGCCCCAAAACCACAGGCAGGAGATCAGCGTAAGGATCAGGAAATTTGCTATAATAGCCTTGCCTATAATCCGTGTGGAATGTTTCTCCCAGTCTGTCTCATTAAAAACATTGAGCGCGTTGACACACCATTTCTTTATAAAACGCAGGAACCGCCCCAGCCAAGTCCGCTCTTTAAAGTAGAGCCATGGACCCAGGGAAAAGATTGCCTGGTAGCTGGTCACTCCCCAGTAAAATAATCCATATATGCAGATCCAAAAGACCAGATTTACCAAAAGCACTCCCAGCTTTGCAGCTCCAGGCAGAAATCCGGCTGTCTCAAACTCTGTCTGCATGGCCCCGTTCATAGTACATGCGATAACGTTTCTGGGAAAATCCTCACCTTCCATGATCCACAGCCATATGAATCCGATCATGCTCAAAGGCTCAAAGGACAGACGGCACAAAGAACCCGTACCGATGCCTAAAGACTTGACCGCCGGAAGGGCCAGGGCGCTTGCTCCCAGGATCAGGAGAATGGGCGCGCAGACCGTAAAATAGTCATATTCCCAGGCTTCCGGATAATTGGAACGCTCAGATGCCATGCCGCTAGAAATACCTGCTACCGCCATAGGATCACAGCGGAATACCAAAGTCATATCTTTTGGCCCCTGAAAGAAGACATTGCTGTCCCGGTAAAAATCTCCCAGCCGCTCCTCCAATGGATCATAGAACTCAAAACGGTTCATGACATGTTCTAATTGAAAGGCATTTTCCTCCCCTTCTATGTCCAATATTTCCAGCTGCCTGCTCTCCGTAAAGTGGATCCTGAACTGGATCTGCCCTTCCGTAAGAGGAGAGGAGAAGAATGTTTTCGGATCCCTCACATTGGAGCGTCCCATGCCTTCTTCCTGTTCCACTGCATAAGACAGAAAGGGGCTGTAGCGCCGGTAAAGGGATTCCCACTGCCCTCCCGCTTCCTCCATAGTCTGCTCCAGATCCACATAGTAGGGAGAATCCTCCTCCATTCCGGGCAGGAACACCTGGGACCAGGTCAAACGCTTCCCTTCCTTTTCCTGCTGTTCCTGACGCCATATCTCGTAACTAAAATTCATCACTTGGAGAGACAGGTTATCTAAGGTTTCCGCCTGCTCCTCCTGACGGTTCAAACGGCTCTGACGGTTTCTCTGAGCCCGCTCCAACATATAGGGATAGAGTCCCAACGTGACTGCAGAAGCCGCAGCTACCAAAAAAATAATGACCGCAATCCCCAGCCTATGGCTGTTTTTCCATTTTGTATCCAACTCCCCACACCACCTTTACATATTTGGGTACCCTTGGATTGACCTCAATCTTCTCTCTCAGATTCCGGATATGGACCATGACCGTATCCGTATTGACAGCCCGCTCGTTCCATACCCTTTCGTAGATCTCCTCCGCAGGAAATACCCGTCCTGGGTTTTGTATCAACAGCAGCAGGATCTTGAACTCGATCGGGGTAACCTTCACCGGCTTATCGTCCACCTTCACCTCCACCGTTTCTTCGTTTACCTCAAGACCGCCCTGGCGATGGATCCTGGGATTATTGTCCTCCCTGGAATGAAGGCGGTCTAAAAAACGGTGATAGCGTCTCAGATGGGAATTAACCCTGGCTAAAAGCTCCATCGGGGTAAAGGGCTTTGTGATATAATCGTCTGCCCCCATGTTAAGCCCCAGGATCTTATCTACCTCCTCGGATTTCGCTGACAGGAAGATCACCGGAAAATCATAGGACTCTCTGAGCCTGGCGGTCATGGTAATACCATCCATCCGCGGCATCATCACGTCGATGATGGCCAGATCGATCTCCTGTTGTTTTAACAGCTCCAGCCCCTCTATGCCGTCCGCTGCCTGAAACACCTGGTATCCCTGGCTCCTCAAAAAGATCTCTACACCTTCCCTTATTTCCTTATCATCCTCTACCAGTAAAATCCGGTCCCCGCTCATGTCCATATCCTCCTTACGCTGTCTATTGTACGGTTCAAAACAAAAATTGGGCTGTATAAAAAACGAAAGAATCTCTAAAGGATTTTTATAACCTTTTGAAAGATTGGATGCAAAATGCCTTATTGGGAAGATGAGGCCGTGAAGGATTCCCTCCGCTGCCGGTGTCTTTTTTCCTTTATGAAATACATACGCTCATCCGCACATTTTAACAGGGCGTGGTAATCCTCCCCGTCTTTCTTATAGACAGCATATCCCATCGAATAGCGCAGAGGGATCATCTCCCCGTCTTCTGTCTTCATATAGGAATTGGACTCTCTTGATTCAATATGCCGGATCGCCTCCGCCAATTTTTCTTCGGAGGTATAGCCGTACAGCAGAACAGCAAATTCATCTCCCCCTAAACGGGCACAGACTGACTTGTCAGAAACTTCCTTTGAGATCAGTTTTGCGATCTGGTTGAGATACTGATCCCCTAAGGCATGCCCCCTTTGGTCATTGACCTGTTTTAATCCATCTGCATCGATCATCAAAACAGCTGCGTTTTTTAATCCTTCATCCGACTGGAAAAGGGCTTTCATCTGCTCCATAAAAGCACGTCTTGTATACAGGTTAGTCAGATAGTCCCTGTCCCTTTCCAAAAGGATTTTTTCTTTTTCACTGTACTCATCCGTCACATCCACAAACAGAAGCACTTTGCGGCGCTCATATTCAAATTCCTCTATATGCACATAAGACACCCCTTCTTCTGTTTGAAAAGAGTATATATTTTTTTCTCTATCATAAGGCTGGGCTTTCATCTCCTCCACCCTCAGGCAGAGCCTCTCCCTGTCCTGATTCTTTTCGCCCTCTGCACTTCTTGCAAGCTTTAGGATCTCCCAAACCCGGTCGCTGATAAAATAATGGTTTGATGATTCTCCATACTCATAAAGCCCCATTGGGATATTGCTTTTTTCAATGGCCACTGAAAAATTTTTAAAGGCGCTGCGGATGGAATCGGTCATCCCGTTAATGGCATCTGCCAGTTCCTTTAATTCCGGGATCTGAGTTGTATGATCCACGTGATATTTAGAACCCTTTTCGATCGCCCTCATATCCTGATTGATCCGGCTTAAACCTTTTACCACTTTGTTGTTTGTATAATAGAGAAGGGAAATAGCTGTAGCCATAAACAACAATAGGATGGAGATGATCATAAAGCCTGTATCCCAAAAAATGTCCCGGGCCAAAAATACGGACGGATATGTTCGGATATATACCATACCCTGATTTTTTTTGAGAAATACACAATGTTTTTCTCCATTGAATCTCACATGCCTCATACTCATCTCAGGGGCTGCTTCTCTCCACGGAAGCCCTATCTCAGCTGCATTTTTCTTTTCATTTTGAGCATCCGTTGAGGCCAAGATCTCTCCGTCCTCCTCTGAAATAATATAAAGCTCGGTTCCCTGCTCTGACGGAATCAGCGATACGATATTGTTGAGGGAATTTTCCTCTTTTATCTCCAAAGCCCGCTCCGGGACCAGCCCAATCTGCACGATCCCTTTCTGATCCTCCCTCCACACAGCTGCATACTGCATCAGTTTATTCTCCGCTGTATTCGGTGTGATCTCCTGACACAGTTCCATGGAATGATCTCCCAGCATGGGAAGAAAAAAACTCATCTGCTCCCCTGAATGAAACGTAAGATGATAATACTCCGGATGGGTTCCAAATATGATTTCTCCGGTGGGATCAAGCAGGTGGATCTCGTCTACTTCCAGTATACCCCCCAGTTTTTTCAGTTCCTCCCTATCGTTTTCGATGTCTGGGTCATGTTCGATCACATAGGAAACGGTTTTCGCCCTCCGCAGGCTAGCCTTGGAAAAGTCTTCCAAGGCAGCTTCCAGTTCATTTTGATTTTTTTCGATCAGATTATTTACCTGCTGAAAATAATCCTCTGAGATCTTTTCCAAGCGATTGTGGCTTCTGGAGAATCGAAGGTAATAATTAAGGACAATAATACAGAAAAGTCCCACCACGATGATCCCCATTAAGCCTCTGGCTATTATTTTAGTCATACTCAATTCCCCTTATTTGCCTCATACCATTGTATAAACTCAGATACAGGCATTGGCCTCCCATAGAAATACCCCTGAACCATATCGCACTCAGCCTCTTTCAGGCGCTCTACCTGTTTTGCTTCTTCGATGCCTTCCGCAACCGTCTTCATGCCCAGCTTATGGGCCAGCGAAACAAAATTGGAAACGATCGGCCAGGTCTTCTCGGTTTCGTCCATAAAAAATTTCCGATCCAGCTTGATCACATCTACATTCAAGGATTTCAGGATCCCCAGAGAAGAAAAGCCAAAACCAAAATCATCCAGAGAACACGAAAGCCCATGGTCATGGAAGGTATCGATCACCTTTTTGATCATTGGAAGCTGGTCATCCTTGATCATGATAGACTCTGTCATTTCTATCTCCAGGATCCCGTCCGGGATCTGATACTTCTTTTTCAGAGCAGCGATCGTTTCCACAAACTCCATACTGCCAGAATCCAAATGGGCTCTGGAGAGATTGACGGAAACAGGGAACATAGATTCCCCCCTTTTTCTTCTTTCGTCTAACAGCCCGCATACTTTCTCGAACACATAGAAATCCAAACGGCATATTTTTCCATTTTCCTCAAACAGCGGGATAAAATCAGAAGGGTAGATCCAGCCTTCCTCTGGATTCCTCCACCGGATCAGCGCCTCGGCTGAAGGTGCAGCCCTGTGATCCAAATACACCTTTGGCTGAAGATAAATCTCAAATTCTTCCTTTTCCAGGGAACTGTCAAACATTTCATTGAGATGCCGATGGTACAGTTCCTGTTTCACCAGGGCATTATCATAAAAGGTGCATACGTTTTTCTCTTTTCCAAAGCCTGCCGCCCGTCTGGCCTTTCCCTGGAAGATCCGAAAATCTTCTTCTGTATCCTCCAGGACATAGATGCCCACTGAAAAATCAAACAGGAAATATTCGTCCTCTGTGTAAAAATAATCCCGAAAGGAATTGATCTTATCCAGCAGTCCGGTGATCCGATCTGATAATTCTTTCTGAGGCCTGTTATAGAGCAGCAGAAAATAATGATCCATTTCACTTCTTGCAATATACTCTCCGGGCTGCAGCGTCTCATCTGTGGTCTGATATATATATTTCAGAGCCCGGTTTCCCTCTGTGATCCCCCATCGCTCATTGATCTGCTTGAAATTTAAAATATTTAAAAATACCATGGCATAGCTGCCTGGTTCTTTCCTTCCTATCAACCGCTTCCCTTCCAGTTGGAGAGCCACCCCATTCAGCCCATTTGTTATGGGATCCACAAAGGAGAACGTTTTGAGCTGCTGGATCAATTTTTTCTGTGACTGATAGATATATTTAAGAATAATAAAAAATACCAGGGTGCTGAATAAAATAATAATGATAAAATAGAAAACCGGAGTCATTCCTGTCTTGATCAGAATGTCCTGGGATACAACGGTCAAAAGCCTCCAATCATTGATACCCAATGGCTGGATGGATACCAGCATATCTGAATTGTCGGAATCCTTCAGTTCAAAGATCCCCTCCTGCCCCTGTTTCAGCTTCTCTATAAACAGATCGGAAGAAATATCTTCACTTCGATTCTCTGGCCTGAAAATAATAGTCCCCGTGTGATCTGCGATAAAGGATACTCCCCGTCCCTGAAAGTCTGTGTCGGAAAGGAGCTTCTGGATGGTGTCATATTTCTTTATACCGATCAGAACCCCTTTTTCTTTCCCCTCTTTGCGTATGGGGGATGAAAAAAGGATCTTATGGTTCAGGATATAAGAGATCGCGGTCTCCTCATATATTTCTGGATGAAGCTCCAGCCACTGATCAAAGAGTTCACAGACGTCTGCCGAAGAAGTTCTCTCTCCTTTTGCATTGATCACCAAAAGCCCGTCCAGATTCCACATGGAAGCCTTCCGCTCCAATAATTCTTCTGTCAGCAAAAATCCCGGCATTCTTGAAAAGGAGTCGGCCATTTCTTCGATACAAAGGCTGTTCTCCTTTAATGTATAGGAAAGGTTGGAAACTGCGTAAGCGCTCACATCCGTAACGTAGCGCCTTGTTTCTCCCACCAATTTACAACGCATATGGATGGTATTGGCAAAAAACAGCAATAAAATCGTTAAAAGCGCCCCACTGATAAAAATAACTCCTTTTTTATGGAATACAATATCTGACTGTAAAATATCGTCGGCGTGCTGCTCCGTTGTTTTTCTGTTCTCCGGATTTCTCTCATCCATGACTGCAAATCTCCCCCTATTAATAAAATGATAACCGTTCAGCCATACATCTTCTCTCCCTTGTAAGCGCGGAAGAAGATCCGAGCAGCTGCCAAGGATTTTTGATCTTGGGATCTACCAAAAATTATACCATGGTATCCCTTTTTCAACAATCCGCAGCAGCACAAAAAAGACGGGATTGTTCCAGAATTTTCTGGTTCCATTCCCGCCTTTTGCACTTTACTGGGTAACCTGCTGTCGGATCCAATCCACCCAGACTGAATAATATTTGCCGAGAACATGGGCTCCATCTGAACTGAACTGAGATGCCATGTTTCCCTTCCCATCGTCAAAGACCTCATTTACATCAATAAAATGGTCTCCCCCTGCCTCTGCCATCTTACGTATATCCTGATTCAAGGCTTCGATACGCTCGTTATTATAAACAGGGCTTTTTGAGGATTTTTCCTCCGTCACATGGAGATTGGCCTCTAAAACCAAAACTGCCTCCGGCTGTAATTCCCTTACCCGATCCACGGCCTTCTGGTATCCTTTTACGATTGCCGAGTATTCATATCCCATCTCATTGATCCCAAGCATGAAGAAAATCGTGTCAAACTGCCACTCTGAAAAAACCTGTTCCAACGTCTTTTTCTGCTGATCCTTCATTTTTACCTGAGAGTCAAACAGGTTAAACACACTCATTCCTGATGAGGCAAATACCTCCGCCTGCCCCAGATTTCCGTATTCGGAAAGCCCCACGGTTCTGGAATCCCCAATAAACAGCACGCCGGAAAAATCATCGGACAGCTGCAAAGGCGCATGGGTGGGAGTTTGCGCTTCCTCCTGTCCGGCTGCTTCCTTCTGCCCATCTTCCGGCCGGTCTGCCTGTACTGCTCCCTGGCCTCCCTCCTGGCTGTCTGACCGTCCAGCCTCCTGGTTGTCTGCCTGGACAGCTTCCTGGCTGTCCTCCCAATTATCTGACTGGCCGGTTTCCTGGCTGTCCGCCCCTCCATCTTCCCGGGCAGTTTCCTGAATGTCCTCCTGATCCTTTTCCTGCATGTCCCCCTGATCATCTTCCCCTGCCCTGGAAGCATCGGCAGGCTGGGCAAATCCAGACAATCCATCCACCACAGCGGGAGCTGTATTTGCCAGCATCAGAACCACCATGCTGCATACCAATAATATACTATACCAATACCGCTTCATTTATTTCATCCCTTCCTTAGCCTAAAACCGGAAATATAAGAACGGATCGTCAAGTCCGATCTTCATACAGTAAATACATGCCCAGAATACTCCTAAGAGCAGAAGGGCCGATACCAGGGAAGTCTTATTCTTTTCATAAATCCTCCGTGGAAGATCCGTCATAAAGATCAAGCCAGCAACAAGGGAAAGTGCATAGAGCGTCCCATATTTTATATAATCTCCGTCAAAATAGGAGATTCCCTCCGGCTGGGGCAGAAACGGGAAAAGACGCTTAAAGTAAAGGAGCATCTGCCCCATATCCGTAACAGCAAACAAAAGCCAGGTCAGAGGTATCATAAGCAGCATATAAAAGTGCCCCAAAAATCGATACCTTTCAAGCACCTTCAATAACCCCAGCTTTTCCACAGAAATGACAGCAAAAAGGACCAGGCCCCAGAGGATAAAATTCCAGCTGGCCCCATGCCAGAAGCCTGTAAGCCCCCAAACCACCAGCATATTGCGGAAGGTTTTTCCTGTCCCCTTCCGATTCCCCCCTAAGGGGATATAGATATAGTCCCGGAACCAGCTTCCCAGGGTCATATGCCATCTGCGCCAAAATTCTGTCATGGACAGGGACATATAGGGATGGGAGAAGTTATCAGGAATGTGAAATCCCATAAGAAACCCCAGCCCCTTCGCCATAAGGGAATATCCGTAAAAATCAAAATAAATCTGAAGGCTGAAAGCCGCAAGACCCAGCCATGCCAGAGGTGTGGAGATACTCTCGTATCCGATGGTCCCTACCTCTCCCCACAATCCTCCCAGACGGTTGGCAAGAAGTACCTTGAGGCCCAAACCAATGGTAAACTCCCGAAGCCCCGCTTCTATATTGGACAGGGAATGGCGGCGCTTTTTTATCTCCTTATTGATGGTGGAATATGTAACAATAGGCCCCGCAATGAGCTGGGGGAACATGGTGATATACATTCCATAATTGACAAAGGATTTCTCTGAGCTGGCCTGTCTCCGGTACACGTCCGCCAGATAAGAGATGGCCTGAAAGGTGTAAAAGCTGATCCCCACAGGAAGGACAAGACGGGGCTCAGGGATAGAAATTCCCAGCCCTGTATTTTTTAGAAGCCAATTTATATTTTCCGCAAAAAAACCGGCATATTTAAAGAGAAATAGCCAGAACAGGTTGTACACTACCCCAAATACAAGCCACTTTCTCCGATAGTAGCTCATCCTATGCTTTCCAATTTTACAGCCCACCCAATAATTAACTGCCAGAGAAAGGAGCAGAAGGATCAGATAAAAGGGGGTATCCTTCACCCCATACCAGTAGAAAAACAGACTGCCAAAAAACAGGATCCAATTCCTGTACCCTAAAGGGCAGAGGAAATAGACTGCCAAAAAAATGGGTAAAAACCGAAACACAAATTCCAGACTGCTGAAGACCATTGCTTTGATTCCTTTTCCTATCATTTCGAGCGTCCTATCATTCCCGCTCTACTATTAGACTTTCCTCAGAGAAGAAAAGTTGCATATGCTATCTTATATTTTGCAAAAAAAATTGTCAACTGGATTTCGCAAAAAAATATGGTTCCCCATACAAAAACAGACAGAGCCCTGTTTTCCGGAACTCTGCCTGTAAAAATTTTCCTCTTATGAACCTTTTTTATTTACTGAACTCCCATCAGATCGCAGAGAGACAGCACATAGATCTGGCTGGCGTTGACTGCATCCTCGATATCCACATTTTCGTTATAGGAATGGATTCCCTCTGTATTGGACGGGCCGTACTGGATCGTAGGAATGCCCTGAGCGCGGTACTCTCTGGCATCGCTGGAAGCCCACTGGTACGCCGGGATCACCTCAAAGCCCCAAAGCTTCTCTGCATTCTTCTTCACTGCCTGGACAATCGGTTCTGACTCCTCGGTGTAATTGCCCTCGCTGTTCCAGTGGAACTCGCATTCGATCCCATTGGTTCCCTCCAGGCATCGGTTTACTGTATCGATGATCTCCTGATGGTCTACACCAATAGGAAGGCGCACATCTACGATTGCTTCGCAGTAATCCGGAACCATGTTGGGGCGTGTTCCGCCATTTATGATTCCTACATTGGCTGACACATGGCTGATCACCTCGCCTACTCCCGGCTCTCCGATCTCCTGCTCTGCAATGAGCTTCGAGTTCTTTAGTGCATGAGCCTGGCTGTCCTTATAATGTCCTTCGATCTTAGTCAGCTCCTGAAGCTTATCCAGCACACGTCCCAGCTTTACAATCGCGTTGTCTCCCTTGAAGCCGCCCAGACTTCCATGAGCCGATTTTCCCTTTGACTTCAGCACAAGGTGAAGGCCGCCCTTCTGGCCGATCTCAATGGTATTGTTGGAGGTGGGCTCACCGATAAGGCAGGCGTTTGCCCCGGCAGCATAACCATTCTCGCACAGCCACTTGGAACCGTACTCTCCGCCGCTCTCCTCATCAGATACAATGTGAAGGCGCACATTTCCATTGAGCTCTGCCCCGGAATCCTTTAATACCTTCATAGCAAAAAGCATTCCTGCCACTCCGGCCTTCATATCAGAGGTTCCCCTGCCCAGGATCAGTTTATCTGTCACCTCGCCGGAAAATGGGTCATAATCCCACTGGCTTCTGTCCCCAGCTGGAACGACATCCACATGGCCGTTTAAGATCACGCTGAAGCCCTCGTCTTTTCCAATTTTAGCCAGCACGCAAGGGTAATCCGGATTGCAGGATACCTCTTCACAGGAGATCCCGGCATCGCTAAGATACTTCTTTACAAAGTCTACAACCTCTCTCTGGGTTCCTGTAGGATTTTCACTTGGGATCCGGATCAGATCCGAAACCAGCTTCACTAACTCCTGGCTTCTGCTCTTTGCCAGCTCATATACTTCCTCTCTTGTTACCTTGCTCATATCTTCGCTACTCTCCTTCCTAATCATATAAAAAACAAGCCACCTGATGTCCGTCTCCCCGATCCTTTAAGGCCGGAATCTCCTTCCTGCATCGCTCCATACAGTTAGGGCAGCGTCCTGCCAGCGGGCATCCCACCTGTTCTCCAATAGGGCTTGGGATCTCTCCCTTTAACACGATGCGCTCCTTCTTCTCGAAGGGGGATTCCGTAGGGATGGCGGACAAAAGAGCCTTGGTGTACGGATGGAGCGGATCCTCATAGATCTTCTCCGCTGCACACAGCTCCACGATCCTTCCCAGATACATAATGGCAATGCGGTCGCTGACATGTTTGATTACCCCCAGGTCATGGGAGATAAAAATATAAGTCAGGCCATATTCCTTCTGGAGCCGGTTAAACAGATTCAGCACCTGAGCCTGTACGGACACGTCCAGAGCAGATACTGGCTCATCGCAGACGATCACCTTAGGATTCATGGAAAGAGCCCTGGCCACATTGATCCTCTGGCGCTGGCCGCCGGAGAACTCATGAGGGAACCGTTGGGCATGGTGGATATCCAATCCCACCTCCCTGAGGAGCTGTAAAACCCGCTCCCCTCTCTCCTTCTTATCCGGGATAAGGCCGTGGACTAAGATCGGCTCCTCCACCAGCTTGGCAGCTGTCATACGGGGATCCAGGGAGGAATAGGGATCCTGGAACACCATCTGTATGTCCTTTTTTAAAGCTTTTAACTCGGCTCCCTTTAAGGAGAAAATATCTGTTCCATTGTACTCTACGCTTCCGCTGGTAGCCTTGTGGAGCTGGATCAGCGTCTTGCCGAAGGTGGATTTTCCGCATCCGGACTCTCCGATCACTCCCAGTGTCTCTCCCTCGTAGACATCTACGGACACATTGTTTAACGCATGGAGGATCTGGGGCTTTTCGCCGAATTTCGTGGTTTTTAACTTAAATTCCTTTGTCAGGTTCCTGATCTTTAACAGAACCTTCTTATCCTCATTCTTATTCGTGCTCATTTTGGCCCACCTCCCCTCTCACCAGTTTATTTTCCTTATTCTGTCTGTGACAGGCCACAAAATGGCCTTCCTCCACCTCTACCAGAGGAGGAACCTCGCTGCGGCATTTCTCTGTGGCGTAAGGGCAGCGGTTATAAAAATTACAGCACTTTCCTGTGAGGCGCAGATCTGGCGGCGCTCCCGGTATGGTGGTCAGCTCCGACTTGCTCTCATCAGACAGCTTTGGCATAGAATCCAAAAGTCCCCATGTGTAAGGATGGAGCGGTTTGGAATACAGCTCCTTTGTAGTGGCATACTCCACGGTATTTCCTGCATACAGCACCATAACCGTATCGCACATCTCCCACACAACTCCCAGATTGTGTGTGATCAAAAGGATCGAGGTGTCGTACTCTCTCTGAAGCTCCTTCAACAGATCAAGAACCTGGGCCTGGACCGTCACATCAAGGGCTGTCGTGGGCTCATCAGCAATAACCATCTTAGGGCGGCAGCAAACCGCCATAGCGATGATCACGCGCTGGCACATACCTCCGGAAAGCTCATAGGGGTATGCCTCCATTCTCTTTTCCGGCTGAGGGATTCCCACCTTTTTAAGGGCCTCCACAGCCATATCCCACGCCTCTTTTTTGCTCACTTCCTGATGGGCGCAGATCATCTCCACCATCTGGTGGCCGATCTTAAACACAGGGTCTAAGCTGGTCATGGGATCCTGGAAGATCACCGCGATGTCCTTTCCCCTGAAATCCAAAAGCTCCTTCTTGCTGAGCTTTAACACATCCCTGCCGTCAAACTCGATCTCCCCGCCCACGATCTTTCCGGTACGCGGAGGCAGAAGGCGGATAATGGAGGAGGAGGTCACGCTCTTTCCGGAGCCTGACTCTCCCACAATGCCCATGGTTTCTCCGCGCTTTAAGGTGAAGCTCACTCCGTCAACTGCCTTGGATACGCCGCTTGCAAGGAAGAAGTATGTCTTTAAATCTTTTACTGTAAGTAATGTATCGCTCATAAATGCTCCTTGTCTACTCGTATTTCTCCTTCATCTCCAGGAAGGCCTTCCGTATATCCGCCAAAAGAGATTCACTGGTCAGCACATCCACCGCTGTCATCGCCATCGCCTTGGAACCCACGGCAATGGTGCGGTGTCCCGCTGGGCTCTTACATGCTTCCTGGAACTCCGGTGTATGGCCCCGAAGCTCAGGAACGACCAGGACATAGGACTGGAGGCCGGGAATCTCATGAGTCACATTTCCCATATCCGTACAGCCTATACCCAACGCCCTTTCCCTGGGTTTTACATCTTCTCCCAGATCTACAAAGTTCTTTCTCAGCGCCTCCTCTAAAGGCTCGTTGTTGCGGATATCCTCATAGGCCAGGCCATCATACTGCCATTCCATTTTTGTCCCAGTAATAGCAGCCACATGCTGGCATATTTCAATAAACCGGTTGAAAAGCTCCAGCTTATACTTCATGCTGAAGGAACGGATGGTAAATTTTGCCTGACAGTGATCGGGGATATAAATAGGATCCTCTCCACCTTTGGAAATAATTCCCAGAATTTTCCCCCGGTCTGCCAGCTCCAGGCGCATGGAATCAATAATGTGGAACAGATCCAGCACTGGATTCAAAGCGCTTACCCCCTCCTCCGGCCAGGTAGCTGCGTGGGCAGTCTTTCCATAGAAATCCACGATCACATCGGTTCTGGAATAAGAAATATCATTTACAACCGTGTCGTTGGCAGAATGGAGGATCATGGCAATATCAAGGCCTTCAAAAGCCCCGTTTTTCAGCATGATGATCTTGCCGCCCCCGCCTTCTTCCGCCGGAGTTCCGAATACTGTGACACGGCCGCCGGTTTCAGAAATGACCGACCGGACCGCCTCTCCGGCTCCCACTGCCATAGCGCACATCAGATTATGGCCGCAGGAATGTCCCATTCCGGGAACCGCATCAAACTCTCCAAAAATTCCAATATTAGGCCCCTCTTTTCCGCTGTCGTATACCCCTTTTACCGAGGTTTCCAGACCTCCTATGCCGGTTTCCACTTGAAATCCAAAATCCCGCAAAAGGCCGGACATAGCTTCACATGCATGAAACTCATGGAAATTGTACTCCGGATGATCCCAAACAGTGTCAGAAAGCCCTACCAGCTGAGGCAGGATTTCGTCTACTCTTTTTTTTACCTGTTCCTTTAACGCTGATACGTTCATATCCTGCCTCCTATTTCTTCATCTTAGGATCCAGCACATCGCGGATACCATCTCCCAGAAGATTGAATCCCAGCACAGTCACTAAAATAAATAATCCGGAAATCGTAGCCACATGAGGCGCTGTGTTCAGGCATTCCTTTCCCTGTCTCAGGATACTTCCCCAGGAAGACATAGGGGTTGCGATACCCAGTCCCAAAAAGCTTAAAGCTGCCTCGGAAATGATCGCCCCTGCAATATTTAAGGTAGCATAGACAATGATCGGCGAAATCGTATTGGGGAGGATATGACGAAACAGCATCCTGCCATTGGAAATACCGATGACACGTCCTGCATTGCAGTACTCCTCATTCTTTACAATGTGCACTTCTCCACGGACCACTCTGGCAAAGCTGGGAATATTTCCGATACCGATCGCGATGATCACATTCATGATCCCTGATCCAAGAACGGTCATCAGGATAATGGACAGCAATACAAAGGGGAAAGCCAGAAGGCCATCCATGATACGCATGATAACGCTGTCCACAAAGCCGCCCATATATCCGGCGATCAAGCCCAAAAGGATACCGACGATCCCTGCAACTACGGTTCCTCCCACAGCCACGATCATGGATACCCTTGCCCCGTACAGGATACGGGCAAAAAGATCACGGCCAAATTCATCTGTTCCGAAAATATGCCCGTCCTCTCCCGGCAGCAAATACGCGTTTAAAGGGCTGATGGCATCCGGATCCACCGAAGTGAGGAAGGGGGCAAATACAGCGATAAAGATCATAAACAGCACGATCACCAGTCCGATCATAGCCGTCTTATTCCGCTTTAATTTATTCCATACATTATTGGCACGGCGTTCCCGTTTCAGCATTTCCTCCTGGGCGTTTACTCCCAGGACTCCTGTCTGTTCCTGTGCTCTCATTTACTTTCCTCCTTCCCCTGATTCATAGCTGACTCTTGGGTTGATCACCATATAGATCAGGTCTACTATCAGGTTCACCAATACGAATATTACAGCAATGAACAGAACCGTGCCCTGTATCAGCTGATAATCACGGTTGTTGATGGCATTTACGATCATGGTTCCCATTCCCGGCCAGGAGAAGATACTCTCAGTCAGGATCGCGCCTGTAAAGGCCTGGGCGATCTGAAGGCCCAGCACCGTAACGATGGGAGGAAGGGCATTCTTTAAGGCATGCTTCCAGATCACGCTGCTCTCCTTGATTCCTCTTGCGCGGAGAGATTTGATGGACTCCCGGTTGATCACCTCCAGCATACTGGAGCGGGAAATCCTGGCAAAGGTAGCCATAGGAATGGTGGCCAGACAGAAACAGGGCAGCACCATGTGGGAGACAACATCTCCAATACCATTTTCCATGCTTCCCATACCCAGAGCAGGAAGCCACCCCAGATTTACACTGAACTGCATAACCAACATCATGCCCAGCCAGAAGATAGGCATGGATACACCCACAAGAGCCAGTACCATAAATACATAATCTAATACGGAATACTGGTGAAGGGCAGAGTACACACCTGCAGCCACACCCAGGATCAATGCTACCACAAGGCTGGGGATGGCGATCGCCAGAGTACTTGGGATCCTCTCTGCGATCAGATCGGTCACCGGACGCTTATCAATATAGGAATATCCAAAATCCCCGTGCAGGATATCTACTACATAGTCAATGTACTGCTCTGCCTTACTCTTATTCAGTCCCATCTCGATCTCCAGCTCTGCAATGGCGTCTGGAGAAGCCTGGGGCCCCAGCACGGTCCTGGCTGGATTGCCTGGGATCATTCTTGTAAGGATAAATGTCAGGGTGACAACGATAAACAGAGTGGGGATACTCTGCAAAACCCTCTTAAGTATTGTTTTTAACACAAATTTGCACCACCGTTTCCTTATTGCTGGTGTAGCGCCCGGTTTTTGCCCACAGAGCGTACACGCTTCATTATTCCTGAACAGGGAGTGCCGCTTATCTGCAGCACTCCCTGAACCTGTTCCGTTACAACCAGTTTATTTACAGCTATCTGAAATTAACTGCCTTTCTGTTTACTGCACCTTCCACACGTTAAACTCAGGAGTTACGAAGAACATCTGTCCGTCTGCTCTCTGGTTAAATTCCTGTACTGCTGGATTTACTGCGTGGATTACCTTTTCATTTGCATAGAAGATACCGGGAAGCTCCTCGGTAATGATCTTTAAGGCCTTCTTGTAAGCCTCAGCTCTCTCGTTCTGATCCGTTGCCTTTAAGCCCTCGTCTAAGAGCGCGTCAACTTCTGCATTAGAGAATCCCTGTCCGTTTCCAAGAGCGCCGATCTCACTGCTGGAGAACAGCTTATTTAAGAAGAAAAATGGATCCGGATACCAGGTCCAGGACATACCGTACATATCAGCAGTTCCTGAGGAAGCAGCCTCACTGAAGGTTCCCCACTCGCTCTTTTTGATATTAACGGTTACGTTGAGGTTTGTCTTTAAGTAAGCCTGAACCAGAGTTGCCATTTTCTCCCTGAGAGCTGTGTTGGAGATATACAGATCGCAGGTAAAGCCGTCTGGGTATCCTGCCTCAGCTAATAACGCCTTTGCTCCTTCCGGATCATAATCAGGAACCATGCTCTCTAAGCTGGCGTCATATCCCCAGGAGTTAGGAGGAAGGGCTAATTTAGCCGGTGTAGCCTCGCCATACTGGTAAATGCTGGCGGTCATTTCCTCTACGTTGATGGCCTTGATCAGGGCCTCTCTTACCTTCTTATCCTTGGTTGGTCCATTTACCTGGTTAAAGTAAACGTAAGCCACATGAAGTCCCGGCATCTCCATAACCTGAAGCTTTGGATCCTGGCGGGCTGCTTCCACAGACTCACCAGTGATACTGGATGCGATGTCGATCTCACCGGTCTTTAAGGCGTTCACTGCCTGGTTGGAATCAGTAATAGGCTTGAATACCAGCTTGTCCAGGTTGGGCTCAGCTACAAAGTAATCTGCATTCTTTACCAGAACTGCCTCCTGGTCTAACTTAAAGGACTCCATAGCGAAGGGGCCGGTTCCTACTAAATGAGCTCCAAACTCATCTCCCCATCCCTCTACTTCTTCCTTGGGAACAACAGAGTTTCCCGCATCCGTAAGAGCTGTGAGGAAGGAAGCATTGGGGCCTGTCAGAGTACAGGTCACTTCCCAGTCTCCCGTAACCTCTGCTTTTGCCAGCATATCCAGACGGTTCATAGCAGACTCTGTTGCGGAACGGTTTAAGGAGTAAGCCACATCCTCTGCGGTCATCTCCCTTCCATCCTGATACTGTCCCTTCTGGAACTTAACCCCCTGGCGGATCTTAAACACATAAGTAAGTCCGTCTTCGCTGATAGTCCAGCTCTCAGCCAGAGATGGAACGATCTCTGTCAGATCCTTATTGTACTCCACTACACGGTCACAGACACTCTGGATGATCTGTCCTTCATAAGAACCGGTGTACAGGATCGGATCCAGATTTCTTGGGGAAGATGACAGAGATACCGTCATCGTGCCTCCCTTGGTTGCTTCCTCAGGCACTGCAATGGTTTCCTTCTCCACAGCCTCTGTGGCCTCTGCCGAAGACTCTGCGGAGTTCTTTTTCGGTGCTGCACAGGCAGTCAAGGATGCTGCCATCGTCAGCGCCAGAAACAGAGCTAAACTTCTTTTTTTCATAACTTCCTCCTTCAATATAAATATAGTTCTTTAAATATCTCAAACACCACCCTAAAAACCGAAGCGGCGTCAGATCATCGGATCCTATGTTCCTACTGTCCTGTGTGGTTCTTCAGCCATTCCATCGCTGCCTGGGCGTAAACAGCAGACATCTTGTGAATGGATTCCTCGTTAAAGGTCACACGCGGATCATGCACTCCATAGTCATACCCCTCCTTCTCATCCCCCGTTCCAAACCAAAACAGGGAAGAGGGGATTTCCTGTGAGATCACGGAAAAATCCTCAGAACCGGTCATAGGCTCCATTTCATAGGAGGTTCCAGGCCCTAACAGCCCGTCAATATATCCCGCCAGCTCTCTTGTAAGCTCCGGGTCATTTACCATGGGAGGGATTCCCTTATTCTCATAAGTCACTTCACACTCTGCGCGGAAAGTTGCCGCCACACCCTTGGAAATTTCCTCCAGACGCTGCTTTGCAAAAGCTCTGACTTCATTGTCCATGGTACGGATGGAACCTTCCAGCACAACCTCTCCCGGCATAATGTTGGGAGCAGTCCCACCGTGGATCATGCACACAGTCAGAACCAGCATACTGGCCGGATGAACTTCCCGGCTGTTGATCCCCTCCAATGCAAGAACCAGGTGGCTTGCCGCATGAATCGGATCAATATTCATATGAGGGGCAGCTCCATGACCGCCCTTTCCTATTATACGTATCTTAAACAGGTCACTGGAACCGCAGGCGTTTCCCAATGCATATCCGGCTGTTCCTGACGGCCCATGAACTACGTGGAGAGCCATTGCTGCATCCGGCTTCTCTGCCAAAAGACCAGCCTCCACCATATCCTGAGCTCCTGTCATACGCTCCTCCGCCGGCTGGAATACAACCTTCACCTGACCTGCCATCTCGTCCTCTCTCTCTTTTAAAATCCGCACCGCACCTAACAGGGCAGTTGTATGTATATCGTGGCCGCAGGCATGCATACTGCCGTTTTGGGAAGCAAAAGGAAGTCCCGTCTCCTCTTTCATGGGAAGGGCATCCATATCTGCCCTCAAAAGGAACGTCTTTCTGCCCGGTTTTCCCAGGCTCAGCACAAGTCCGGCCTTTCCCACACGCTCTGGAACAATCCCTATGGACGCCAGCTGCTCTGTCACCAGTTTTAATGTCTCTGTCAATTCAAATCCTGTCTCCGGATTTGCATGGATCTTTCTGCGCACGGCAATCAGATCTTCGGACAGCTCCTCTGCCCGTCCCAGCACATCCTTCATCTGTTGTCCCTCTTTCTGTCATCTGCTGTTTTGTCTTTCCATGTCCGCCATTCGTCTTTTTACGGCGGATATTTCTATCTATTTTACACTTTAGTGTATCAAATTGCAAGTCAAATTATTTGTTCCTGTCTTTTTTGTTATTATGACTATATTCATTTTCCTTTCTCCTTTATTTTTTATGCATTATCACTTGCTTTTTTCCTGTTTTTCACCATTTTCCTTGACCTTCCCGGTAAAAGGGCAAATGAGTCTGGCTATACAGAAAATCAAGAAAGGTTTTATACCTAAAATCCCCAAAAACTATTGACCTGCATCTTGTAATGTTATAGACTTATTATTATTTACTTCAGGAGGTTATTGATTATGTTATTAAGACAGGTCCTTGAGCTGTTCGATTTATTAGACACGCCGGCAGCCAACGGAAAACAGATCACAGAGCTTTTAAAAAGCAGAGGCGCCCATGAGGTATCTGTAGAAACAGTTACCGGAGACGAGGGGAGCACCGACTGCGTTACGATCCTGATCAAGGGAAGCGACGGAAAAAGCAACGGCGGCTCCACCCCTACTCTGGGCATCATCGGACGTCTGGGAGGCTTAGGCGCACGTCCCACTGTTACCGGCTTTGTGTCTGACGGAGACGGCGCTCTGGCTGCTCTGTCCGCTGGTTTAAAGCTGGCTGAGATGAACGCCAACGGCGATGTGTTAAAGGGGGACATCATCATTGCTACCCACATCTGCCCTGATGCTCCTACTCAGGAGCATTACCCGGTTCCCTTCATGGGCTCCCCTATTGACATGGAGACCAACAACGAGAAGGAAGTAGATCCAAGAATGGATGCTATCCTCTCCATCGACACTACAAAGGGAAATAAGGTAATCAATATCAATGGCTTCGCTATCTCCCCAACCATCAAGAGCGGCTATATCCTTGAGGTAAGCGATTCCCTGCTTGATGTTATGACCAGAGTCACCGGCAAGCTTCCAGCTGTTTTCCCGGTATCCCAGCAGGACATCACTCCTTACGGAAATGATCTTCACCACTTAAACAGCATTCTCCAGCCAGCTACCGCTACGGATGCACCGGTTGTAGGTGTTGCAATTACAACCGAACAGCCGGTAGCCGGATGCGCAACCGGAGCCAGCCATCCAGCAGATGTGGAGGCCGCAGCCCGCTTTGCAGTTGAGGTAGCTAAAGGCTACAGCGAAGGAACCATTTCCTTCTACAATGAGAAGGAATATGCTCATCTGTTAAAGCTGTACGGAGAAATGAAGCATTTCCAGACCTTCGGAAAGGATCATTAAGATGGGGGCCCGCACTGTGATCGGAGCCATCACCATCGGCCAGTCGCCAAGAACAGATATTACAGCTGATCTTCTGCCAATGCTCTCACCTTCCATTGAGCTTCGGGAGTATGGAGCTTTAGATCCTTACACCCTGGAGGAATGCCGGGAACGGTTCGCTCCAAAGGAGGCCTCTCCTGTACTCGTCTCCCGCATGAGAGACGGAAGCCAGGTGGAGATGGCAGAGGAAGCGGTAATTCCTTTGGTACAGGATTGTATCCTGCGGGCAGAGGCAGAGGGAGCAGAGGGAACAGTACTCTTTTGTACCGGTCAGTTCCCCGCCTTCCGCCACCAAAAATTTCTGTTGGTTCCCCAGCCTGTCATCCATTCCATGGTAAAGGCAATGGCAGGGGACAGCCTCATCGGCGTTCTGATCCCGGATCAGGCCCAGGTCCCACAGGTGGAAGAGCTATTTTCCTCCAACGGCGTATCTGTAACGGTCACACCCGCCTCCCCTTACCGGGAGGCGGGCCATATAAAGGCGGCAGCCGGGATCCTATCCCAACAGGCTCCCGCCTTTCTCTATATGGACTGCATGGGATACGGCGTTTCCATGAAGGAGGATGCCCGCCTGGCTTCCGGGCTTCCGGTGGTTCTGCCTCGGACCATGATCGCCCGGATCATCAATGAGCTGTTTGGATGACTTGGAAAAACCGATCTAATTGCAGAATTTTGAGAAGGGAGTATATTTCGTAATGATATGCATTAAAAATGGGCTCCTTCATACTATGGAGGAAAAAGAGCCCTTTAACGGAGATATTCTGATTGAAAACGGAAAGATCGCAGCCATAGGAAAGAAGCTGGAAATACCAGCAGATGCCCAGGTATTTGACGCCTCCGGCCTGGAGGTATATCCCGGATTTGTGGAAGCTCACTGCCATATTGGCTTAGATGGCTATGCGTTAGGGTATGAGGGTCATGACTACTGTGAACTGAATGATTATTCCACCCCACATCTGCGTGCCATTGACGGCATCAATCCCATGGATCCCTGCTTTGTCCACGCTGCCAAAGCCGGCGTCACCTGTGTGGGCACAGGCCCAGGAAGCGCCGATGCCCTAGGCGGAACCTTTGTGGCTGTAAAAACCCACGGAAAACGTGTGGATTCCATGATCGTAAAGGATCCTGTAGCAATGAAATGTGCCTTTGGCGAGAATCCAAAAAACTGTTACCGCACGGACGGGATCTCCTCCCGCATGACTACCGCCTCTGTGATCCGGGAATCCCTCTTTAAAGCCAAACAGTACAAGGAAAAGCTTGATGCCGCCGGCTCTGATCCTTTGAAAAAGCCTGCTTTTGACTTAAAGTGTGAAGCCTTGATCCCAGTTCTGGAAAAAAAGATCCCACTCAAGGCCCATGCCCATCAAGCCAATGATATTTTTACCGCTCTGCGCATCGCCAAGGAATTTGATCTTGATATTACCCTGGAGCATGTTACAGAAGGACATCTCATTGCCGACGAGCTGACGGCAGAGCATGTACCTATGGCTGTTGGCCCCACTTTGACCCACTCAACAAAGTTTGAGCTTCAGCACAAATCATTTACCACTCCCGGTGTTCTGTCAAAGGCAGGAGGACAGGTATCCATTATCACAGATGCACCTGTAATCCCTATCGAATATCTGCCCCTGTGTGCCGGGCTGGCTGTAAAAGCAGGTATGGATCCCTATGAAGCCTTAAAGGCGATTACCATCAATCCTGCAAAGCATCTGGGGATCGAAGACCGGGTGGGAAGCCTGGCTGCCGGAAAGGACGCGGATCTGGTCATCACGGACGGAAATCCATTCCAGGTTGATACCCAGATAAAAGCCGTACTGATCGACGGCGAAAAAATTCTGTAACTGTAACTTTTTGGCCTGTGTCCAAAGGAGGCCTGCTATGTTAAAGTTAGTAAAACTGTCACGGGAAAATTATCCTCTTCTCGTTGAAATGATGGAAGAATGGACAGAATGTGGGGAGGAGATCATCCCTGCTGCCATAAGAAAAACGGACTATCGGAATTATGAAGTTTATCGTTCCAGCCTGGAACTGTCCAAAGAAGAAGCAGACCGTTCTGAAGGCCGTTTGGTGGAAGATTCCACCTTTTTCTGCCTGGACACAGACCGAAATCTTTTTGTGGGCGCTGTCAACATACGTCACTCCCTGAATCAGGGACTTTTATGGAACGGCGGGCATATCGGAGACGGCGTCCTCCCCTCAGAACGCGGGAAGGGGATTGGTACACAGATGGTCAGACTAGCCCTGCTGGAATGTAAAAGATTGGATATTTCCCCTGTGCTCATGGTATGCCGCAAAACCAATATCCCCTCTGCCCGCACCATTGAAAAAAACGGGGGTGTTTTGGAAAATGAGGTGGAAAAAGACGGTATCACATGGAAACGTTACTGGATCAACACCCTTCCATAGCCCTCGGAGGCAGCAGGCTGTATCCCTCCAGCCAAAACGGAGGGACTCTCCTGCTTCCCCGATTGACTCTCCCTCTACTGCAGCGGAAGATGGCCTCCATTTGCCATAAACAGCGCCAGATCCAGATTGGCCTCTGCTGTTTTATTATCAATATAATGGATATCCTGATCCATCTTTACCCGTCCGGGAAGCAATTTCATTGCTTCAAAGAAATCCTCTGCTGCCTTGGAGGACTGATACCGCACATATGCTCCTGTTATCATTTGTAATCGTTTGCTCCTTGCTGCACATTAAAAGAGGACACTGCAGCTGATTCTGCAATGCCCTCGATGTCTTATTTCAAATTTCTGCCTATTGACCTTATATGATATTAAGCCAGCTTGGATTTTGCCAGTTCTGCTAACTTTGCAAATCCCTCTGCGTCATTGATCGCCATATCAGATAATACCTTACGGTTCAGATCAACCTCTGCTAACTTTAAGCCGTACATGAACTTGCTGTAGGAAAGTCCATTGATACGTGCAGCAGCATTGATACGTGCGATCCACAGCTGTCTGAACTGTCTCTTTCTCTCTTTTCTGCCTGCGTAGGAGCTGGTCAGTGCGCGCATTACGGACTGCTTAGCTACTCTGTACTGCTTGGAACGGGCTCCTCTGTAGCCCTTAGCCATCTTCAGGATTCTATTGTGCTTCTTTTTTGCGTTTAAGCCGCCTTTAATTCTTGCCATCGGTAATTCCTCCTAATTTAATCTAAAACTTACAGATATGGTAAAATCTTCTTCATTGCCTTTACGTTAGTAGCATCGGTAACGATATCTTTTCTAAGATTTCTCTTTCTCTTTGTAGACTTCTTAGTTAAGATATGAGACTTGTAAGCTTTATTGCGGACTAACTTACCGGTTCCTGTCTTTTTAAAGCGCTTTGCTGCTGCTCTGCTGGTTTTTAACTTTGGCATTGTAAATTTCCTCCTTAAGACTTTCTATTTTAACGTTTTGCAGTTAAAAACATGACCATGCTTCTTCCTTCTACCTTGGAGGGCTTATCAATCACTGCAATATCCTTCAGACTCTCAGCGAAATCGTCCAGTATATATCTGGATTTGGACATATGAGCCATCTCGCGGCCGCGGAAACGAAGGGTTACCTTTACCTTATCACCCTTTTCCAGAAACTTCCTGGCTGATCCCACTTTGGTATTCAGGTCGTTGGTGTCAATGTTAGGTGACAGACGAACTTCCTTTATCTCGATTACCTTCTGCTTCTTTCTGGCTTCCTTTTCCTTACGGGCAAGCTCATAGCGGTACTTTCCATAGTCGATGATCTTGCATACCGGCGGCTTTGCCGTAGGCGCGATCTTCACCAGGTCAAGCTCTGCCTCCTGGGCTAATTTAAGGGCCTCTCTTGATGACATAATCCCTAACTGCTCTCCGTCCTCGCCGATCAGACGCACCTCTCTGTCTCTGATCTGCTCGTTGATCATTAATTCGCTAATAGTCCTACACCTCCAAATCAGTCATACAGTCACGATGTTCTCTCAAAACAAAAATAAAGCGGACAGCCACACCATCCACTTCCATATACGAAACCTTTTATCAGCTACAGAAAAACGTAGAATACAAAATACAAACTCTTAAGGATCCCATTTTTCCAAAACGATTCTGACAACGATTTCATCTATGAACCCAGGTCACTGACTCGTGCCAAGGTGAGGTGGATACCTGCTTTCCTGTCAGTTGTTCTCACAACTTTTTTTATTTTACAGCAAATGAACATGTTTGTCAAGAAGTTTTTGTTTGAATTTTCGTATTATGGTAACAGACAATATGTAATGACCTCCGATTTGTAGAAACGTGGATTTATCTGTAT
>CABQJX010000008.1 GCA_902464595.1 uncultured Lachnoclostridium sp.
CATGACCTGACCGGGAATCGAACCCGGGTTTACGCCGTGAGAGGGCGTCGTCTTAGCCGCTTGACCATCAGGCCATGTCACTGTTACTGCGACAGCTCGTTTATATTATCACAGATCAGATGATGTGTCAATAGGTTTTTTGAAAATATTGAAAAATCCGATCGGATCCAGATGAAGCTTGACCGGCCTTTTTAAATAAAATATCATAGTGTCATGGATGCAGGATCAGGCCTCTCATGGTCTATGCCGGGGATTTGTTTTGTGTTGTTATAAATCCATGTGGAAACTCAAGAAGGAGTATATTAAGGAGAGGAGACTCTTTATGAGACAATATTTTAAGATCGGTGAAATGGCAAAAATGTTCAATATGAATATCCGCACGCTGCGCTATTATGATGAGACTGGACTGCTTCACCCAATTTATGTGGATCCAGAGACAAACTATCGGTATTATTCAATTGAGCAGTTTGAGCAGTTAAACACCATCCGCTATCTAAGATCCCAGGAGATCTCCATAAATGATATACGGGCGATCCTATATCATCGCGATCCGGAGCGGATCGCGGATCTGATGATCCGTCAGCAGGAAGCGATCGCACAGCAGATTGAGCGGCTGAAGGAAACCTCTGAACATTTGGCTGCACGGGTAAAACATATAAAAGATGCCAGGGATATGACATTGATCGAGCTGCTGCGGATAGAAGAAAAGCCGGAATGCCCGATTGCTACTAAGGATCTGTCATGGAGGAATGGCGATAATCTGGAGCTTCCTCTCAGGGATCTGGAAAATACCCACCGTCTGACTCCAAGTTATTTCCTGGGGAAAATTGGGCTGACTGTGAGCCTGGAGGATATTCAGAGAGCGCATTTTGACTGTTATCATCAGATCTTTTGCATGCTGGATCCGGGAGAGACACAGAGCGCCATTGACTGTATGCTCCCCGCCGGGAAGTGGGCTCTTTGGAGGTATCATGGAACACATTCGGAGGCGGCTGAAAACTGGTCGATCTTCATGGAAAAGCTGAGGGAACGGAGACTGAAGCCCATAGGAGACGGAGTGGAGATTGTTCTGGTTGATTTTGGGCTGACAGAATGTCCCCGAGGATTTTATAACGGAGCTGCAAGTGCCGGTGGGGCTGGCGGATCATTATTAAAAGATAAAAATATCCTAAACAAAATAAACAAATTATAAATAGCTATTTTGTCATTTTTGCTGTTGACTCTCTAGCAGATAGACAGTTTATACTTGGGGCAATTGCTTTAAAGCGTTGTGATGTTCCTTACTTTTAGGAGTCATGAACCTAAGGGTATGGGGGGTAGGATGACAAAATAGCTTTTGTTGTCCTGAGAGATACTTTAGGAGGACAAACGTATGAGTGAGAATAACACACAAAAGAAAATGCTTTCTTATATGGATTGTATGGGACTGGCCATAGGCCAGATCATCGGTTCCGGCATTATGGTGCTGACCGGCATTGTAATCGGACTTACAGGCCATGGAGTAATCCTTGCGTTCCCTTTGGGAGCCTGTGTGGCGCTGTGCAACGCCTTTCCATTTTTGGTGCTCCATTCCTCGATCCCGGCCAAAGGCGCTGCCTATACATATGCAAAGCGGCTTCTGGGAGACAAAGCAGGATTTTTCTATTTGGGAATGTTTGTTTTGAGCCAGGTGCTGATTGCAACCTTCGCCAAAGGCTTTGCCAGCTATTTTGTTTCCCTGTTTCCGATGTACAGTGAAACAGTGATCGCCATGCTTGCGCTGACCGTTGCCGTTATTTTAAATATCATTGGATTAAAGAGCTCTGCGAAGGTACAGAATCTAATGGTTATTATCCTGCTTGTCAGCCTTGCTTTGTTTGCATGTTTCGGCCTGCCTCAGGTGGATTGGAGCTGCCTTGCCATGACAAAAGTCAATATGGCTCCCAACGGCTTTAAGAGCTTCTTTACAGGCGTGGCATTATTAAGCTTTGCCTGCGGCGGTGCAAAGTACATTGCTGAAAATGCAGATGCCATCCCGGATGCACGCCATACGATTCCTAAGGTGGTTATTACGGCTACATTGATCGTTGCTGTATTTTATATGCTGGTGGGCATTGTTGCTGCCGGAGTCCTTCCTGTGGAAGACGTAGCATATCAGAACCTTACCGCTGTTGCACAGAAGATCTTCCCATCCTGGCTGTATATTGTGTTTGTAGTGGGCGGCGCTATGTTTGCCCTGGCTACCACCTTGAACGGAACCTTGTCCTGGGTGACAAGAGGGCTTCAGGTGGCTGCTGGAGAGGGATGGCTGCCGGAGGCATGTGCGAGAGAAAACAAGGCCGGCACACCGGTTATCCTTTTGGCAGTATTTTATGTAGTGGGTGCATTCCCAATCCTCAGCGGAATGGATCTTTCTACGATCTCCAGTATGGGTGTGGGAACAGACGTGTTGACTGAGTTTGTCATTTTAGTTGCATGCTGGCAGCTTCCAAAGAAATTTCCAAAAGAATTTAAGGCATCTATGTTTTATATTGAGGAAAAGAAATTCCATATGCTGTTAACTGTGATCGGCGGGATCATGCTGTATACTTCTTATGTAAATCTGTCTGACCTGACAACCAACGGAATCATCGGATTGGCAATCTACTTTGCAATTTTATTTACCTATACCCAGCTCCGCTACAAACACGTTGCTGCGAAGCGTGAGGCAGAGAGACAGAAATAGTGAACCGCATGCAGAGCCTGGCTGCCGAGATCAGGCTCTGCTTTCCTTCGTTGATTCTCGATAGAAGGAAGGAGCATACCGATAGAAGGAGGAATACCAAATGATTGGAACAATCGCAAATGCCAGCTCGATCCTGGTGGGATCCATGGTGGGCAGCGCTCTGAAAAAGGGGATCGGCGAAAAATACCAGAATATTATGATGGACTCCATGGGGCTGGCAGCTACCGCCCTGGGAGTCAATTCCATCGTAACAGCCATGCCGGAGAGCAAATATCATGTTCTTTTTATCGTCAGCCTGGCTCTTGGGGGCTTGATCGGCACAGCCCTGTCTCTGGATTCTGTATTTGAACGGCTGGTGGGAAAAATCTCAGGAGGATCCAATTTGAGCAAAGGGCTGTCTACGGCGATCTTATTGTATTGTGCCGGAACCTTATCGATCCTGGGGCCCATTGAAAGTGCGTTAAATGGAAACCATACGTACCTGTTTACCAATGCGATCCTGGATGGGATCACATCAATTGTACTTTCTTCTACCTTTGGCCTGGGGATCGCCATTGCAGCAGCGGTATTGTTTTGCTGGCAGGGATCTATTTTCCTGATGGCAAATTTGATTGCACCGCTGCTGACACCGGAGCTTTTGACAGAAATCTCTCTCGTAGGTGGAGTACTTATTTTCAGCTCTGGTTTAAGCATTTTAAATATTAAGCAGATCAAAACGCTGAATCTGCTTCCGGCCCTTTTAGTGCCGCCTGTAGTGATCGGGATTTTGGGATTATTTGGAATTTAAAAATAAAAGAAAGAGGGAATTGAGCATGATCGATTTTGACAAAGCAGTTGAGCGCAGGGGAACAACCAGCATTAAGTATAATTTTCAAGGCGGATTTGGACAGAAGGATGGACTGCTTCCCTTCTGGATCGCAGATACAGACTTTCCTACTGTGCCGGAGGTTGTGACAGCATTAAAAGAGCGGTGCGACCACGGCGTATTCGGCTATGCCAATCCTCTGCCACGCACCTTTGAAGCGATCCAGGGCTGGTGGGAGCGCCGTTTCGGCTGGAAACCGGAAACCTCCTCCATGTTCCTGTCCTGCGGCGTTGTGACTGGGATTTATTTTGCACTGGAAGCCCTTGTTCCAAAAGGGGGAAAGGTTTTGGCATTTACCCCTGTATATGATCCTTTTTTTGCTGCGATCAGAAACAGCGGCCATACTTTGGTGGAGTGTCCTTTAAATTATGAAGACGATTATTACACCATTGATTATGAACGGTTTGAGGAGGAGCTGAAACATGGAGTGGAGGCTGTGACCTTCTGCAACCCTCATAATCCAGTAGGCCGTGTGTGGACCGAAGAAGAATTAAAAAGGGTAGTTGACTTGTGCGTAAAATATCATGTGTATCTGTTGAGTGATGAGATCCATTCCGACTACGGCCTGGTCCGTCCTTATACCCCTGTCGGTAAATTTACAGAAATCCACGATAAGCTTGTCATATTTACGGCTCCCAGCAAGAGCTTTAATCTGGCAGGCTTGGTTTCCGCCTGTATCATGTGCCCTAATCCAGAGGTAAAGGAAAAAGTATATTATCAATTTGACAGCCGCTGGATGTTCGGGCCGTCGGATCTGGCATTTACAGCTATGGACGCCGCATACACCTATGGAGATCAGTGGATGGATGAATGCTGCGAATACCTGAGGGGAAATGTGGCTCTGGTCAACCAGTATGTGAAAGAGCATATGCCGAAATTCCGTGTGACGAAGCATGAGGGTACGTTCCTTATGTGGATCAATATGATGGCAGCCGGTTTAAGCAGCGGGGACATTACCCAGATCCTGGCAAAGGAATACGGCATCGCCCTGGGAGACGGAAGCCATTATGGATCCCAGTGTGACGGTTTCATGCGCTTTAATATCGGATGTGCCCGGGACACCCTATTAAAAGGGCTGGAAGCTATGGAGCGTTTCTATTGTGACCATGTAAAGTAAAGGATAGCATAAAGGAGAGCATAATGGAAAAATTTGCGATTATCGGTTTCGGGTGCGCCGGTTATCATGCGCTTACGGCCATCCGAGAATCAAACAGCCAGGCGTCTGTGGATATATATACGGAAACAGATATGCCGCCCTACAATCCGATGCTGACCACCTATTATGTGGCAGGAAAGCTTCCCTATGAGGGATTATTCCCCTTTGGGACGCTGAGGGAGATTGGTGAAAAATACCATGCTAATTTTATTACAAATACCCGTGTTTCCTTTGTGAATGGAAAAGAGCGCACCCTGGTTTTGGAATCCGGGGAGAGGAAAGCGTATGATAAGATCCTTATCGCCACAGGAGCTGCTGCCTTTGTGCCGCCTTCCTTTGCAGGGGTAGAGGGAACTTTCTGCATGCGTACTGTGGAGGATGCCATAGCTTTAAAGGAGGCGCTTAAGCATCGGGATTATAAAAATGCGGTGGTCGTAGGGGCATCCATGGTCGGAATTAAGGTGGCAGAGCTTTTGCTGAACCGTGGGATAGAGGTGACGCTGGCAGATATGGCTCCCCATATCTTTGCGCTGGCAGCTTATCCCGAGGTGTCAGAGATGATTGAGGAGCGTGTCCGCAAGCGGGGGATGAAGCTGATATTCGGCCGTGCCTTAGCCGGGGCTGAAAAGAAAGAAAGGGGCTATGAGATCCAATTTTCCGATGGAGAAACGCTGAACACAGAAATGCTGGTTCTGAATATCGGAACGAGGGCGGCCACCTCTCTTGTGAATCCCGAAGAAATCAAGGTGGATCGGGGAATTGTGGTGAATGAGAGGATGGAAACCTCTGTGCCGGGGATTTATGCAGCAGGGGACTGCTGTCAGGGGAACAATCTTCAGTCCGGCCAGACTCAGATCATCGGCCTGTGGGCCAATGCGGGGGTTCAGGGACAGGTAGCAGGGCATAACATGGCAGGCGTCGATGATGGGACAGACGGAAATATCCTTCATAATATCACACATTTTATGGATATGGATTTTATTGGCTTGGGAGATAACCGCATTTTGGGAGAAACATATGAATATGCAAGCCCGGACCGGGGATTTTATTTACAGGCAGTCTTAAAGGAAGGATGGCCGGTAGGATTTAATATTTTAGATAATTACGGGATTAGCGGTATTTTGAAGTCTCATTTAATTCGGATATTAAGAGGAGAAAAGACAAAGTTTACGGAGGAACAGCGTATCCAGCTGCTCCGATATGGCGTAGAGGAAGGATTTATTGAAAAGCTGGAGGGATTAGTATGACTGAACTGGAACGAAAGCTGCGTGCAAAAATACCGGGCGCAGATACAGGGATAGAGGTTCGCCATTCCATCTGCGATATTTGTTCCCCAGGTATGCACTGCGGTTTGGACTGCTATGTAAAAGACGGGAAAGTAATTAAGATCGAGGGGCAGGATGGCCACCCCGTCAATGACGGAAAGCTGTGCACCAAGGGGCTGGCAAACCGGCAGTATCTGTACCGACAAGACCGCATTATGACGCCCCTGCGCCGCGTAGGAGAGCGGGGCGAGGGAAGGTTTGAGGAAATTTCATGGGAGGAAGCTTACCGTGAGATCGCAGACCAATTGAACCGGATCAAAGGGGAGTATGGTCCGGAATCCGTTGCATTTTTCAGCGGCTTTTCCAAGTGGTATCGCCCGATGCTTCGCCGTTTTGCTTACTCCTTTGGATCTCCCAATTACGGAAGTGAATCCAGCTCCTGCTATACATCTGCCTTTATGGCATGGAAGGTAGCGGCGGGTGCGCAAGGGGCAGCGGATATGGCTAACTCAGATCTCTTTCTAGGCTGGGCTTTCAATCCCTATTACTCTAATTATATGAGTGCAGCCCGGGCAACAAAATTAAAGGAAAAGGGCCTGAAATTCCTGATCGTAGATACCCGTATTACCCCGGCAGTTGAAAAGCTGGCAGATGTGGTGCTTCGTCCAAAGAGCGGAACAGATGGGGCGCTGGCCCATGCCATTGCCAATGTACTTATTGCCCGTGGGGAGATCGATCGGGAGTATATTGATCATTATGTATATGGTTTTGATGAATATGCGGAGTATGTAAAGAACTTTAATGAACACAATATTGAAGCATTGACCGGAGTTTCCTATGAAGATGTCCTTCGGGCCGCAGACCTGATTGCCCAGAGCAAAAAAATCTCTTTTTATGAGAGCTCTGCACCTCTGACCCATCACCGGAACGGGCTGCAGAATTATCGCTCCATCATTTCGCTTCTGGCAATTACTGGAAATATTGACCGGCCAGGGGGACAGCAGCTGATCCAGCACACCTATGTCCATGTTAATTGCGGATTCCGCATAAGGGAAACAGAGTTCCAGTATGGTACAAAACCGAAACATGCAAAGCCGCCCATTTGTGCAGAGCGTTTTCCTCTATGGAATGAGCTGGAAGGTGAAATGCAGTCCATGGCGCTTCCTGGCCAGATTGAAACAGGGAATCCCTACCCGGTAAAAGGGCTTTTTGCCCTGGGGTTAAATGCCCGCATGTGGCCTGATTCCGGAAGGATGTTCCGGGCCTTGAAGAAGCTGGATTTTTTTGTGGACACCGATCTTTTTCTCACAGATGCCGCTAAATATGCAGATATTGTCCTTCCGGCATGTACCTCGATGGAGAGAGGCGAGTTTAAGCCCTACCCTGGCGGACGGGCCTTTTATACAAAGCCTGTGATCCCGCCGTTGGGATCTGCAAGAAGCGATGTGCAGATATTAAGTGATCTTGTAAACGTAATGGATTTAGATGATGAGCTTTTAAAGGCTGGATATGAGGCGTGTATTTCCTATATGATCCAGGATCTGAATGTGACGGTAGAGGATCTGAAAAAGCCGGATTTTCCGATTAAGGTTGCAGAGGCAGAGACATTTGCGCCTCTGGAGCATCTTGAGAAGGGGCTGAAAACGCCAACAGGAAAGATCGAGTTAAAGTCTGCATTGATCGAACAGCATCCGGAATGGGGACTGGAGGCACTTCCTACTTATGTGGAGCCGCTGGATCAAGCGGATCCTGAATTGTATCCATTTACATTTACGTCTGGATCCCGTATCCCAAATGCAATCCATTCCCGCCTTCATAACTGTGCCAATAACAGAAGCCTGCGCCCTGTTCCCACAGCAGATATGAGTTTGGAGGACTGCGAAGCCATGGGGCTGAAAGAAGGAGATCCCATTGTGATTTCTACCATGCGGGGAGAGCTCCATGTTCCAGTTCATCCTACTTTGGCAATGCCTAAGGGACTGGTAAACCTGTATCATGGCTATTCTGAGGCAGATGCCAACAGCCTGCTGGACGGCGATCATCTGGATCCCTACTCTGGATTTCCGGCTTATCGGTCTTCCCGCTGTGCAGTACGAAAGGAGCGCCTCTAATGAAAAAGAAGAAGCTGTATTTTGACAAAAGCAAATGTTCTGCCTGCGGCGCCTGTGCCTTGGCCTGTATGGATCAAAATGATGTGGACATTCCGGCAGGAGAGCATCCGTTCCGTTATACACATACATTGGAGCAAAACCATCATTTAAACTTTTACTCTGTCAGCTGCCAGCACTGTGACGATGCTCCCTGTGTCATGGGATGTCCCAGCGCCTGCCTGAGCAAGGATAAAGAGACTGGTTTTGTTATCTATGATAATACACGATGTATCGGCTGCCATTCCTGTGCGATGGCGTGTCCCTATGGGGTTCCCACCTTTGATGCAAACGGGAAAATGCGCAAATGCGACGGATGTGTGGAACGGCAGAGGGCCGGCCTTCTGCCAGCCTGCGTCAAGGTTTGTCCTACAGGGGCTTTGACGCTGGTGGAGGAAGAGTAAGGGATTTCTGTTTCTGTACGTCATAACTCCCGTTCCCGTTTCATATCATGTAAAAAAGATTTTCAGGGGAAAAGCCCATGAAAGAGTATATCGAGGAACGGGCAGTAGCGATTGCAAATTACATCATAGACCAGAATGCGACAGTAAGGCAGACTGCGAAAAAATTTGGAATTAGTAAGTCGACGGTACATAAAGACGTAACCGACCGTTTAGAGCACATCAACCCATCTCTTGCCGCTCAGGCAAGGATCGTTCTGGATGTCAACAAGTCGGAGCGGCACATCAGGGGAGGTCTGGCGACCAGAGAGAAATACCAGCACAGGCTGGCGATCTGCAGTAAAGAGGATCGGTAATATCTGAATATCTGTCTATTATGCAAGCCTGCATCTCCCTGGGAGTGTGCAGGCTTTTATAGTGGATGCGGCTATACAGAAACCAAACGTGCTTCCGCAAAGGTTATAGCTCCCATGCATTAATGATATAGCTGATTTCGGCCAAACCGTTGATTTTGAGAAATAATGAGATTATAATGGTTTTCAAGCAAAAAAGATGGAGGGATCAGTTATGGAGAAAAAGAATCTTGACTGGGGAAGTATCGGCTTTTCCTATCGGCCTACAGATAAACGGTATGTTGCCAATTACAAAGACGGAGCCTGGGGGGAGGGCCAGCTGACCTCCGACCCAAATGTAGTGATCAATGAATGTGCAGGGATCTTACAGTATTGTCAGGAAGTATTTGAGGGCTTGAAGGCGTATACCACGAAAGATGGAAGGATTGTTACCTTCCGTCCCGATCTGAACGCGGAGCGTATGATGGATTCTGCCAGCCGGCTGGAGATGCCTCCTTTCCCTAAGGAGCGTTTTTTGGAGGCAGTGGATCAGGTGGTAAGAGAGAATGCTGCCTGGGTTCCTCCTTTCGGAAGCGGTGCAACTTATTATCTGCGGCCTTATATGTTTGCCAGCGGCCCCGTGATCGGTGTAAAGCCTTCTCAGGAATATCAGTTCCGCCTTTTCGGAACACCGGTAGGGCCTTACTTCAAGGGGGGTGTGAAGCCTCTGACTCTGTGTGTCAGCGATTTTGACCGGGCAGCTCCCCACGGAACAGGACATGTGAAAGCAGGTCTTAACTATGCGATGAGTCTTCATGCCTCTGTGACCGCCCATGCGGCCGGTTATGATGAGAATGTATTTTTGGATCCGGGAACCAGAACTTATATTGAGGAGACGGGCGGAGCTAATTTCCTTTTCATTACAAAGGATAATGAGGTGGTAACGCCAAAATCCGATTCTATTTTGCCGTCCATTACAAGGCGTTCCCTGGTATATGTAGCAGAGCATTATCTGGGCCTGAAGGTAACCCAGAGGCCGGTGAAGCTGTCTGAGCTGTCTGACTTTGCAGAGTGCGGTCTGTGTGGTACAGCTGCGGTGATCTCTCCGGTAGGAAAGATCGTTGATCATGGCCGTGAGATCTGCTTCCCAAGCGGAATGGAGGATATGGGGCCTGTTACAAAGAAGCTGTATGAGACCTTAACAGGGATCCAGATGGGAACGATTGAGGCGCCTGAGGGCTGGATCCGAACGATCGTATAATTATCTGGCGATCTTCCCTGACTGTATTGTTTTTGTACGGTGAAAGGGCGGAATGAACAGCCGGCTGTGCCGTATAACAATGTCATATAAACGAAGCCTCTCTGAATATACTGGTATGGATTCTAGGGTATATTCAGGGAGGTTTTTGTATGAAGATGTGGAGGGGAATGAGGAGGAGAGGGGAAGAAAAAGCGGCAAAGACAGAGAAAATAGTGGAGATAAATCAAATAGTAAGGATAAATAAAAAAAGAAAGACAAATGAAATAGTGAGAAAAGCGAGAAACGCGAGAAAAGCGGACGAGGAAAAAATAGCCAATAGAGAGGGGGCAGGAAAAAGAGTCGGTTCTGCAGGAAAAGCCTTCCTTATGCTGGTATGGATTGTTTTGGGCGTATGGGGGTTAGCTGGATGTTCGGCAGCCGAGGATAATGGGGATAAGGTGAGAGATCTGGAATTTTCTGTGGCTGCAGATCCGGATGTTCCAAAAGAGCTGGGCCAGCTGATCGCGGAAAAGATCCATCAGCCCTTTAAGCTGACTTACAGCGATGATTCCAACCTTTATATCGCTGTTGGATATGGGGCACAGCCTACCGGGGGATACAGCATCTGTGTGAATGATCTATATCTTACAGAAAACTCCATTGTTCTGGATACGGAGCTGAAGGGGCCGGAGAAGGGGGAGAATCCCGGAACAGAACAATCCTTTCCTTATATTGTCATAAAAACAGAATATTTGGAACAGCCGGTGATTTTTAGGTAAAAAATCCTTTCGGATCCCAATGTCATATGTTATACTAGAGGATATTTTGAAATTCATCATAATATTCTGGTAACACGTTGACGCGAAGAAGCAAAAATCAGAGGTTTGGGATTCTGCAAGGAAAGGCTGGAAGATCATGATACTAAAGGATATTTGGCTCGACATCAAGGCGGTTCAGGAACGGGATCCAGCGGCACGCAGTGCGCTGGAGGTGTTTTTGCTGTATCAGGGAGTGCACGCCCTGATCTGGCATCGGTTTGCCCACTGGTTTTATCAGCATCACATGTTTTTTATTGCCAGGCTTATCTCACAGCTGGCTCGTTTTTTTACTCTGATCGAGATCCATCCAGGAGCTCAGCTGGGACACGGGATTCTCATTGACCATGGAAGCGGCGTCGTGATCGGCGAGACGGCTGTGGTAGGAGATAATTGTACGATTTATCAGGGAGTTACCCTGGGAGGTGTGGGAACAAAAAAGGGAAAGCGCCACCCTACCTTGGGAAACAATGTGATGGTGGGAGCTGGGGCTAAGATCTTGGGAGCTTTTGAGGTAGGCGATAACTGCTCTATCGCAGCGAATGCAGTGCTGTTAAAACCTCTTGAGGATAATGTGACAGCGGTAGGAGTTCCAGCCCGCCCTGTAAAAAAGGACGGAGTATCCATTCCAAAGGCAAAGAAAACCCTGACTTTGGAGGAATATGAGGATATGAAGATACGCATGGGCCAGATGGAGGAGGAGATTGCCGCTTTGAGGAATGCTCTTGCACAAATGGAAACATCAACGGCAAAAGAGAAGGAAAGGCTGGAGGAATGAAGGAGAGAAAACAGGAAGCACCCCACATAAATATTGAGCGCAGCATCATTAAGGAGTTTCGCAGGGGGATCTGGCGTCCCTTTGTGCGGGGCCTGCAGGATTACGAAATGATACAGGATGGGGATCAGATCGCAGTATGTATTTCCGGGGGAAAGGATTCCATGCTTATGGCGAAATGCTTACAGCAGCTGAAACGCCAGAGCGAAACAAAGTTTGATCTGGAATTTATCGTTATGGATCCCGGTTATCACCCGGATAACCGCAGCCTGATCGAGAAAAATGCGGCTCTGATGAATATTCCGATTCGTATCTTTGATTCCGATATTTTTGATATTGTGGTGGACGTGGATCAATCCCCCTGTTATCTGTGCGCCAGGATGCGCCGGGGCTATCTTTACGATCATGCAAAACAGTTAGGATGCAATAAGATCGCTTTGGGCCACCATTTTGATGACGTCGTGGAAACCATTCTCATGGGAATCCTTTATGGAGGCCAGATCAATACGATGATGCCAAAGCTGCACAGCACAAATTTTGAGGGGATGGAGCTGATTCGGCCTTTGTATTATGTAAAGGAGGAGGACATATTGGCCTGGAAGGATCACAATCACCTTCATTTTCTGCAGTGTGCGTGCCGATTCACGGAGCAGACGGCAAGGGAGCTGGAAGCCAGGGGAATAAAGGGGGATGCAGCGGATGTGATCCATACCTCCAAGCGCCAGGAAATGAAAGAGCTGATCGCTTCTCTCAGAAAGGTGAGCCCTTTTATCGACTCCAATATTATGAAAAGTGTGGAAAATATTAATCTGGACGCGTGCATCGGTTATGTAAAAGACGGGGTGCGCCATCATTTTATGGAGGAATATTAGAAGGATACGCAGAAGAACTTCAAAACATGTTCCAGCCTTTTTTACGATTTAGATCTCCAGGGTTCCTTTTTCGGCCATGAGAGAGCGTTAAGGGGAGGAAATAAAACTTTCGTCATAAACAGCCTGTTGTCCGCATAGATTCTTTTAAAGACTATGAGAGGCGGCAGGTATTTTTATGGAGTTGATAAAAAAGCAGATACATATGAATCAGTGGAAGGGAAATGTAACGACCCAGGTGACGCTGGACGATGACTTTATTGTGCCGGATACCATGGACGATATGGCAGAGATTATGCTGCACACAGGGGAGATCCAGCTGGAAACGGTGAAAAATCAGGGGGAAAAGGCAGCAGTCAAGGGGAGGTTGGATTTCCAGGTCCTGTACAGAAAGGAAATGGGAGGGCTTCAGACTCTGGGAGGAAGCATTCCCTTTGAGGAGACGGTCAACATCCAGGGGTTGGAGGAGCGGGACTATGTAGGGATCAATTGGGCGCTGGAGGATCTGAGTACAGACATGATCCATTCCCGGAAGCTGGGAGTTCAAGCGATTGTTACTCTGGAGGTGCGGGTAGAGGCCATGAGGAGCGTGGATGCGGCTGTGGATGTGGACATGAGCGGACAGGGGGAGCCTGGTGTGCCGGACTGCGGATCGGTCATCCAGGCGGAGACGCAGAAGCGGAGCATCAATGCAGCCGCCATTGCAGCCCGGCAGAAGGACACCTACCGGATTCGGGAGGAAGTGGGGCTTACAGGAGGAAAACCTAATATTGGGAGGATCTTGTGGCAGGAGATCAAGCTGGCGGATGCGGTGGTGAAGCCTGTTGACGGTAAACTATTACTCAGTGGGGAGCTGGGGATTTTTGTGATTTATCAGGCGGAGGATGAGGCTATGCCTGTCCAGTGGATGGAGGAGTCCATTCCTTTTTCCGGTGAAATGGAGCTGTCTGGCGCAAAGGAGGATCAGATCCCCATGGTGACGGTGCGCCTGGCCCACCGGACTCTTGAGGCGAAGCCGGATTATGACGGGGAAATGAGGGAAATGGAGCTGGAGGCAGTTCTTGAGCTGGACATCAAGCTCTATCAGGAAGAAAAGCTGGAATTGTTAAGGGATATGTATTCCAATGACCGGGAAATTCAGCTTACACGGTCAGAGGCTGCTTTTGACCAGATTCTTACAAGAAATATGTGCAGATCTAAAATTGCGGAGAAGATCAAGCTGCCGCAGTCGGAGAGAGTACTGCAGATCTGCCATAACCAGGGGGTCATCAGGCTGGACGAGGTGGAGATCGGACAGGACTGTCTGGAAGTTGACGGGGTTTTGGAGATTACAATCCTTTATCTGACCAGCGATGACAGCTCTCCTGTCCGGTCAGTGACAGACCAGCTTCCCTTCCACTGCACCGCAGAAGCGGCCGGGATTAAAAAAGACAGTATTTATCAGCTGGATGCCCGGCTGGAACAGCTCAGCGCTGTGATGATGGGCGGGGATATGGTGGAGGTGAAAGCGTCTGCCGTTTTGGATTTTTTGGTGCTCCAGCCAGCTGTGGAGTCAGTGATCACAGAAGCAGCTGTCCATCCTATGGATCTGCAGAAGTTGGAAGATCTCCCAGGTATTGTGGGATATATTGTCCAGCCAGAGGACAGTCTGTGGGAAATTGCTAAGAAATTTCATACAACAGTGGGAAATATTATTTCTGCCAATGAGCTGGCAGATGACCAAGTGAAAGCAGGACAGCGTTTGCTGCTGGTAAAGGAGGTAGCCCAGGGGCTTCAATAGTCAGTAAGAAAAGGGGGACGGCGGCTGTGGTATCCGTTTAAAATGCCAAAAGACCTGGATCAAAGCAGTTCAGGTCTTTTTGGTGTGATGGATTTTTGAAAGCCTCATCAATGCCGCCCCTATGCTGAAAGCAGGTTTTATGGTATAATATCGCCAGAGGCGCATATTATACCGCGCCCATTTGCAGCGAGCGTCAGCGAGGAAAACCCCATTGCAAATGGTGCGCATCCCCCGGAGGGGTTGTAGCGAAGCTATGACATAATATCGCCAGAGGCGCATATTATACCGCGCCCATTTGCAGCGAGCGTCAGCGAGGAAAGTAAGAAAGAGAAATGAGGCATTTACGATATGGATTTGGAATTTAAGCCTGTAACGGCTGAAGATATAGAGAGGCTCCGTCCTTTTTACGGGCTGCGGCCTAATAAGACATGCGACAGCGTATTTTTGGACAGCTTCCTCTGGAAAGAGTATTATCATGTTCAGTGTGCAGTCAGCGAAGGAAGGGCTGTCCAGTGGCTGATGGAAAAAGATGGGATATTTTCTTCTGCTATGCCTCTATGCAGGGAGGAAGATCTTCCCTATTTTTTCCAGCAAATAGTAGACTATTTCCATAGGGAACTTCACAAGCCTTTTTTCATTTATCTGGCAGACGAGGAAGCGATACAGTATCTGAAGCTGGATCCGGAACGCTTTTTGGTAGAGGAACAGGAGGATTTAAAGGATTATCTCTATGATGGGGAGGAACTTCGCACCCTTCCGGGAAGAAAGTTTGTAAAAAAGAGGAATCACCTGAACAATTTTCTTCGGGAGTATGAGGGGCGTTATGAATACCGGGCTCTTTGCTGTTCCGACCGGGATGATGTATGGCGTTTTATGGAAAAATGGAGCAGGCGGAAAGAGGAGATGGGGGCCATGGAGGTGTCTCTGGACAATGAAGTGATGGGGATCCATGAGATATTGAAAAATTGTTCCAGCCTCGGCGTGCGCATGGCCGGTGTCTATATAGATGGCAATTTGGAGGCATTTACCATTGGCACTCTTAATGAGTTGGAAAATATGGCAGTGATCCATATTGAAAAGGCCAATCCGGAGATACGGGGGCTGTATCAGTTTATCAATCAGCAGTTTTTAATCCACGAGTTCCCCCAGGCAGCTTTAGTGAACCGGGAGGACGATGTGGGAATGGAAGGCCTGAGAAAGGCGAAAATGAGTTATAATCCCACTGGGTTTGCAAGAAAATATATGGTGAGGGAACGATGATCCGATATTTGAAAAATGAAGAATTTTTCTCCTGCCGCCCTCTGTGGCAGGAGGCATTTCCTGAGGATTCCAGGGAATTTTTGGAATATTATTTTAATAAGAAAATAAAAAACAGCCGTATTCTGGTGAAGGAAGATGAGGAGGGCCGCGTGATCACAATGGCCCATTTAAATCCTTATCGGGTGAATGTGGGGAAAAAGCTGTGGAAGTTAGATTATATCGTGGGAGTAGCTACGGCGAAGGACTGCCGCCATCAGGGGCATATGCGTGATGTACTCATCCATATGCTGACGGATATGAATAAAGAAAAAAAGCCGTTCTGCTATCTTATGCCAGCTTCCCCATCGATCTATACCCCCTTTGGATTCCGTTACATATTTGACCAGCCCCGGTGGAAAATGAGCCCTATAGGAGAGCGTACTCTGACACGGCGTGTGTATTCCGCAGAAGGAAAGGAGCGTTTGTTTCTGGCTGCCTGGCTGAACCGATGGCTGGCAGCGCGGTTTCAGGTTTATGCGGTGAGAGATCTGGAATACATGGGCCTGCTTCAGGAAGAATTGGAGAGTGAGGCTGGAAGCTTGTATGGCTGGTACGACGAGCAGGATGTTTTAAAAGCTGTTCAGGCTGTTTGGGGGCTGAAAAAGAAGGAACAGCGCTTTCTCTACAGCAGCCAGGAGCTTTGGGTAGAGCCGGAGGACAAAAACCGCTTTCTGCGCCCCGCTATTATGGCCCGCATCACAGATGTCCAGTCATTTATGGAGGCGATTGTGCTGAGAAGTGACTGTCCCTGCCATGGTATGGACGTGATGCTATACATCAGGGATTCGCTGATTCCGGCTCAGAATGGCCTGTGGCGCTGGCGCTTGAATCGAAATGGATCTTCCCTGACAAAGCAGGAATCCGGATTGGCCCGGAGGTTTGAGGAAAAGACGGAAGGGGAGAAGGTAAAGGCCGCTTCCATAGAGGAGGAAGTGCCTTATTCCGGTACTTTGGACTCCACGGAGGTTTTGGAGATCACCATTGAGGATCTGGCTTCCTGGCTTTTTGGATATATGAGACTGGAGGATCGGGAAGATGAGGATAAGCCTCCTTTCTGGTGTTCTTATATACAGCCTCTTGAGGGCGTATTTTTGGATGAAGTGGTGTAGAGACGATCAAATCGTTTTCTATTTGACTTGTCAGAAACCAATTTACAGCGGAAAATGGATACATGGAGAGGAAAAGAGGGGATCAGGGTGAAAGAAACATGGGAAAGGCTGAGGGAATGGATCGGTGAAAGCGATCATATTGTGTTTTTCGGAGGCGCAGGGGTGTCCACGGAGAGCGGCATCCCGGATTTCAGAAGTGTTGACGGGCTTTATAACCAGCAGTACCAATATCCGCCGGAAACCATCATCAGCCACAGCTTTTATATGCGCAGTACAGAGGAATTTTATCGGTTTTATAAAGACAGGATGATTTTTCCAGATGCAAAACCCAATGAGGCCCACAAAGCCCTGGCAAGGCTGGAGGCCCAGGGAAAGCTGAAAGCAGTGATCACTCAGAATATAGACGGGCTTCACCAAATGGCAGGGAGCCGGGAAGTTTTAGAGCTTCATGGATCGATACACCGGAATTACTGTACCCGCTGCAATCAGTTTTACGGGTTGGAGAAGATCAGGACGAGCCAGGGCGTTCCCCGCTGCAGCTGCGGCGGCGTGATCAAACCAGATGTGGTTTTATATGAAGAAGGGCTGGACAGCAATATCCTGCGCCGTTCTGTGGAATATATAGAGCATGCGGATATGCTCATTGTGGGGGGAACGTCTCTGGTGGTATACCCGGCGGCGGGACTGATTGATTATTACAGAGGCAATAAGCTGGTTCTCATCAATAAGGGAGCAACTGCCAAAGATCCCCAGGCAGACCTGGTGATCAGCGATGCCATTGGAGAGGTGCTGAAGGCGGTAATAGATGAGGATTGAAGCAGGAGATGAAAGCAAGAGATGAAAGGCGGTAGAATAATGTATCAGGCAGCAAAAGACCGGTATGAGGCAATGGAATACAGGAGAAGCGGAAGAAGCGGTATACAGCTTCCGGCGGTTTCCCTGGGGTTATGGCAGAATTTTGGGCTGGAAAAGCCTTTGGATCAGCAGAGAGAGATTCTTTGCCGGGCCTTTGATCTGGGAATCACTCATTTCGATCTGGCAAATAACTATGGGTATCCGGCTGTGGGAATGGCAGAGGAAAATTTCGGAAAAATATTAAAATCAGACCTGGCTTCTTATCGGGACGAGCTGTTTATCTCCACAAAGGCAGGCTTTGAAAACTGGCCTGGCCCTTATGGAAACTGGGGTTCCAGAAAATATTTGACCGCCAGCCTGGATGCCAGCCTAAAGCGGATGGGGTTAGAGTATGTGGATGTATTTTATCATCACCGTCCCGATCCGGAAACGCCATTGGAGGAGACGATGGAGGCTCTGTCGGATCTGGTGCGGCGGGGAAAGGCTCTTTATGTGGGAATCTCCAACTATCAGCCGGTTCAGGCGGCCAGGGCCATCTCCATTTTAAAGGAAAATAAGACACCCTGTCTTCTTCACCAGCCCCGCTATAATATGTTGGAGCGCTGGGCGGAGGACGAGCTGTTTGATCTTCTGAGAGAAGAAGGGGTAGGCTGTATCTGTTTTAGCCCCTTGGCTCAGGGCGCTCTTACCGATCGGTATTTAAAGGGGATCCCTGAGGGCTCCAGAGCTTCCAGGCAGGGAACCACGGTAGCCTCCCGTTATCTGTCCTCAAAGAATCTGGAAAAGATAGGAAAATTAAATAGCCTGGCAGAACAGAGAGGACAGTCCCTGGCACAGATGGCGCTGACCTGGATCCTTCGCAGACCAGAGGTTACCTCTGTGCTGATCGGAGCCAGCAGCAAAGCCCAGCTGGAGGCGAATGTTGAGGCAGTCCGCCAGCCTAAGCTGTCAAAAGAGGAACTGGAAGCCATTGACCGGATATTGGCATAACCGTTCCTATGGACGAGAGATTTTGTGCTGTGAGCAATACCATAATGTGCAGCATCAGTAATGATGCTGCCCTGATTGAAATGGGGTGGGGAAGCCTCAGAAAGGAAACGGAATAACGGAATGAACGAGAAGCTCAATTATGAGGTAGGCGACATTGTCACGCTGAAAAAGGCCCATCCCTGCGGCAGCAGCCGGTGGGAGATCCTGCGGGTAGGAGCGGATTTCCGGCTGAAATGCATGGGATGCGGACATCAGATCATGACTGCCCGCCGCCTGGTGGAGAAAAATACGCGGAACCTAGAAAAAAAGATACAGATTGCCCCCGAAGGACAAGAAGAATAGGAAAGCAGCCCAAAAGCGGATAAAAAGCAAAAAACAGCGAAAAACCGCTTGCAATATGAAGAAAGATTTGCTAAAATAAAAACTCGTGACATATTATATCCTTGCTCCTGCAGCTGAAGGCAGGGGCCAGAGACCACAAGGAGGTAAAACAAGATGAACAAGTATGAATTAACCGTTGTTCTGAATGTGAAGCTGGAAGACGAGCAGCGTGCAGCAGCAATCGAAAAGGTAAAGGGTTACATCACCCGTTTCGGCGGCACTGTAACAAATGTAGATGAATGGGGCAAGAAGAGACTTGCTTATGAAATTCAGAAGATGCACGAAGCTTACTACTACTTCATCCAGTTCGAGTCTGATTCTGTATGCCCGAATGAAGTAGAAGCTCACGTTCGTATTATGGAACCAGTGATCAGATACTTATGCGTTAAGGCAGAGGCATAAGACATACCCACACCGCTTACAGCGGAGAGAAAAGGAAGTGTGACCATATGAACCGAGTTATCTTAATGGGAAGATTGACAAGAGATCCTGAGGTCAGGTATTCACAGGGAGAACGTTCCATGGCCATCGCCAGATACACCTTAGCGGTGGACAGGCGCGGCCGTAGGAGCCAGGACAGCTCAGGAGAGCAGTCCGCAGACTTTATTCCCTGCGTAGCCTTTGACCGTGCAGCCGAATTTGCAGAGAAGTATTTCCGTCAGGGGATGCGGGTTCTGGTATCCGGCCGAATCCAGACAGGTAGCTATGTGAATAAAGATGGTCAGAAAGTATACACCACCGAGGTCATTTTGGATGATCAGGAATTCGCAGACAGTAAGGGCGCGTCTGCTGATATGGGCGGCTATGGACAGTCCGCTCCCTCTCAGAGACCTGCTCCTACCAGTGCGATTGGTGATGGGTTTATGAACATTCCTGACGGAGTGGAGGACGAAGGCCTTCCCTTCAACTAGGATGTTCCACTGTTAATAATAAAGGAGGACAACACCAATGGCATTTAATAAAACAGACAGACCAGATGGCGCTAAGATGAGAAGACCAGGCGGAATGCGCAGAAGAAAAAAAGTTTGTGTATTCTGTGGCGATAAGAATGGCGTAATTGATTACAAGGATGTAAACAAGTTAAAGAGATACGTATCTGAGAGAGGTAAGATCCTTCCTCGCCGTATCACTGGCAACTGCGCAAAGCATCAGAGAGCTTTGACTGTAGCGATCAAGAGAGCTCGTCACATCGCTCTGATGCCTTATACATGTGAATAATTTTGACATGGGAAAGTCCTGGAAATCTAGTATTTCCGGGGCTTTTTTTCGTTTTTTGTACTCAAATGTTTATTAGGGCGCACACCTTTTTACTCAAATATTTACTCAAATCTCTGGATAAAAAAGAAGAGACCGAGCTATTTGGAACGCAGCGATCCGAATGTTAGAAAAAAGGCCAGGCAAGGTAGAGCACCCTGCCTGGTTTCAGGTATGTGATCGATTGCGCTCAGAGAAATATGGACAGAGCTTGTCTTTGAGATGTGTAGGCCTGTGTCTTACCAATTCTTTACCGTATCGATGGCTTCCTTTATATCATGGTAGAGCTGAACCAGCTTCGGGTCCTCCAGAGGAACAGGAAGGAATGGCAGCCTTGGATCGCCCATAGGACAGCCGTCCAGAGAGATGATGCCTTTTACAGCACCGTGCATGGACGGGAAGGAGCACAGGCGGTAGATGAGAGGAGTAATGATAGCCTGGACATCATGGGCCTTCTCCCAGTCGCCGCGGGCAATGAGCTCGTCGATCTTCATGTACAGCTCCGGCATTGCGCCATAGGTTCCGCCGATCCCGGCGTCCGCCCCCATAATGCGTCCGGCCACATATTGTTCATCGGGGCCGTTGAATACAATGAAATCCTTACCGCCGGCCAGCTTAAAGCGAAGGATGTCCTGAGCTGGGTCGGAAGAACATTTTACGCCTGCAACCCGGTCATTTTCCAGCATGCGGTGAAAGAGAGGCATAGAAAGGTTAAAGCCGGTCAGCTGAGGGATATTGTAGATGAAGAAGGGGAGATCCGCAGCCTTGGTGATTTCGGTCCAGTGGCGGTACACGCTCTCATCTCCCAGGCGGTAGTAGACACATGGAACTGCGGAGGTGGCATCCGCACCTATTTTTTCTGCATGGGCAGCCAGCTCGCAGGAGTGGCGGGTGTCTGCGCAGCCTACATGGACGATGATGTTCATATCGCCGCCTACCTCATTGACAACAGTTTCTGCCACCAGCTTCCTTTCCTCGCTGTCCAACAGAAATCCTTCCCCGGTGCTGCCGCATACATACATCTGCTTAACGCCTTTGGCGCAGAAGTAGCGGGAAACAGCCTTTACTGCCTGAACATCAACGCTTCCGTCGGCCTGAAAAGGTGTGTTGAGCGCAACCGTTATGTGTTTGAATTTGTTGATATCATACTTGGACATGGTATTACCTCGCCTTCCGATTGATTATAAAATAGCATAGTTTCTACGCTCATCATATCATCTAAAATAGAAGAAATCAACAAAAATAAATTTTTTTTTTGCTTATATTTTACGATTGAAAATAATTTTTAACCATGTTATAGTTAAACTTAAGTTATCTTATTTTAAAATTAGATAAGAAAAGCAGAATAGCAGAATAAGTTCAAGCCGGTTCAGATGTGGCGGAATATGGGGAATAGGGACGGCAGTCTCTTGAAAACATGAACAAGATCGGAGGAAATCGTTATGGATCAGAAAAACAAAGAAATTCTGGAGCAGATCAAGGGAGGGCTGATCGTATCCTGCCAGGCTCTTCCGGAGGAGCCTCTTCACAGCTCCTACATTATGTCCCGGATGGCTTATGCAGCCAGCTTGGGGGGCGCTGTGGGCATACGGGCGAACACAGTGGCAGATATTGAGGCGATTAAGCAGACGGTGGATCTTCCTATTATTGGAATTATCAAGGAGGTTTACGGGGATTGTAATGTATACATTACGCCTACCATGAAAGAGGTGAAGGCGCTCATGGAGTGCGGTGTGTCCATTATTGCCCTGGATGCCACCAACCGTATGCGTCCAGATGGAAAAACACTGGATGAATTTTTCGCAGAAGTAAGAAATTTATATCCGGATCAGCTGTTTATGGCAGACTGTTCCAGCTACGAGGAGGGGATCCATGCAGCTGAGATTGGCTTTGATCTGGTAGGAACCACTATGAATGGATATACAGATTATACAAAGGATTCCAAACTTCCCAATATTGAACTGATGGGGCGTCTCTCCAGAGACTGTGGAAAGCCTGTGATCGCCGAGGGCGGCATCTGGCTTCCTGAGCAGCTGAAGGGAGCTCTTCAGGCAGGGGTGTGGGCTGCTGTGATCGGAGGGGCGATTACCCGTCCTATGGAGATCACAAAGCGGTTTGTCGCTGCGATCCAGTAGGCGGAGGCAGGCTATGAGGAAAATAGCGGCATTGGATATTGGGGGAACCTCCATCAAATCTGGTATTTGGACAGGGGAATCCCTTTTGGAGCAGAGGGAGCAGGATACCAATGCAAAAAAAGGCGGCCCCTATGTGATGGAGCGGGCTAAGGAGATCCTTAGGGAATATGGAGATTTTGATGCGATCGGGGTCAGCACCGCAGGACAGGTGGATCCGCATAGGGGATGCATCCGGTATGCCAACGAAAATATTCCGGATTATACAGGGATGGAAGTGCAAAGAATCTTGGAACAGGAATTTGGGGTTCCTGTGGCGGTGGAAAATGATGTCAACGCGGCGGCTGTAGGGGAAGCTATATTTGGAGCAGGAGCGGACAGCAGTGATTTTTTGTGTATCACCTACGGGACGGGAGTGGGCGGCGCGGTTGTGATCGGGCACAAGGTTTATGGCGGAAGCGCCTGCTCTGCCGGTGAATTTGGAGGGATCCTGGTGCATCCCGAAGACCGGATCCCTGGAAAGCCGTTTAGCGGCTGCTATGAAAAATATGCTTCGACTACGGCTTTGGTGGAAAGAGTAAGGGCTGTTGATCCGTCCTTAGATAACGGACGAAAGATTTTTGCACATCTGGAGGATCCGAAGATCCGCCGGGCAGTGGATCTGTGGATTGATGAGATTGTCTGGGGACTGGTGAGCGTGATCCATATTTTTAATCCGGAGAAGATTGTTTTGGGGGGCGGAGTGATGGCGCAGCCCTATATTTTGGAACAGGTGAGAAAGAAGACCGTTGCAGAAATCATGGACAGCTTCCGCAATGTGAGGCTGGAAACAGCAAAGCTGGGAAATCAGGCCGGCCTTTTAGGGGCCGCCTATCAGGCTTTGCAGCGTTTGGAGTGAAAAACAGGACACAAGCAAAAAGACAGGAAGGGTTATGGCGATGGATGGAGATTTTTTGACAAAAGTGAGGCTGGCTTACAATCAGTTTACAAAGGCAGAGAAAAAGGTGGCCTCCTATGTGCTGCAAAATCCCAGGGAAGTGCTGTTTATGTCCATCACAGATCTGGCAGAGGCGTGTGATGTGGGCGATACCAGCGTATTCCGGTTCTGTAAGACAATGGAGCTGAAGGGGTATCAGGAGTTTAAAATGATGCTTTCCCTGGGACTTAGAGGAGGGGATAATCAGGAGGGGGAGTTTACAGGCGAAATCAGCCTGAAGGATACCTTTGCAGAGCTGGCGAAAAAAGTGCTTAACACCAATATAAATGCACTCACAGAAACATATTCCCTTTTGGACGAGGAAGTCTTTTCAAAGGTTATCGACGCAGTCCATGAGGCCAAAAGAGTGTATTTTTTTGGAGTGGGAGCCAGTCTTCTCACTGCATTAAAGGCTACGAACAAATTTATGAGGATTGAGCCGAAGGTGTATTGTATACAGGACAGCCATATGCAGTCTATGGCAGCTTCCATGCTAGGGCCGGAGGATGTGGCAGTGCTCATTTCTTATTCAGGGGCGACGAAGGATACTATTCATTTAGCGGAGCTGGCCAAAAAAGCAGGGGCCACCACGGTCTGCATCACCCGTTTTATCAAATCGCCCCTCACTTCTTATGCGGATCTTACGCTTCTTTGCGGGGCAAATGAGGGGCCCCTTCAGGGAGGCTCCACCTCGGCGGAGATCAGCCAGCTGTTTTTGATCGATATGATGTACAGTGAATATTACCGTAGATATTTTGACGTGTGCAGCAAGAATAATGAAAAGACCTCCGGGTCAGTAATAGAAAAGCTTTATTGATGGTTTCGGCATTACTGCCCAGCCCGTTTCCTTGTTGATTGGAACGTTACAGACAAGAAGGAGTGGGGCGGGGCAGTATTTTTTTGTGGTTTTTTAAAAAACCTGATCCGCTTTTTGCAAAGATATTCTAAAAAAGGCCGACAAAAATAAAAAAGAAAAAACTTTTTTTAAACAAGATTGACAAAATAAAATTTTCGTAATATAATGGCGGTAACAACAGGGGAGAGACATAGTTTACAAAAAAAGTAAAATATTTATATTTTTTTTGTGAAAACATGACATGGAGAAGGAGGATAAAGGAATGAAAAAAGTAATGGCATTGGGACTGGCAGCGGCGCTGACCGCAACTGCTCTGGCTGGCTGCGGAGGCGGACAGGAGAAAACGGGAGGATCTTCCGAAGCTCCGGCAGCTTCTGAGGAGGCAAAGGGTGCAGGAGAGGAAAAGGCGGACGCAAAGGCAGAAGAAAAGACAGACACAGCTGGGGGAGCTGTGGAGCTGGTATGGTGGGCGTTCCCAACCTTTGGCGTTGACACAGGGTATGAGCAGGAGCTGGCTGACGCCTTCCATGAGGCAAACCCGGATATTACTGTAAAGGTAGAGTATATTGATTTCACCTCCGGCCCGGATAAGCTGACAGCAGCTCTTACCTCCGGCACAGCTCCGGATATTTTATTTGACGCTCCAGGCCGTATCATTGAGTTTGGAAATGCCGGTTATCTGGCTCCGCTGGATGATATGTTTGAAGGTCTGAAATCAGATCTGACCAGCGAAGCTCTGGTAGATACCTGTGTGGGTGCAGATGGAAAGGCTTATATGTATCCCATCTCCTCCTCCCCATTCTATATGGGCCTGAACAAGGAGGCGCTGGAGAAAGCGGATGCGCTCCAGTATGTGAATCTGGAAGGCGACCGTACCTGGACAACCGATAATTTTGTAAAGATGTGTGAGGCTCTCCGCGATGCAGCTCCAACTCAGGTTCCGGCTATCGTGTACTGCGGCGGCCAGGGCGGCGACCAGGGAACGAGAGCTCTTGTAAACAACTTATACAGTTCTTCCATTGTAGGAGAGGACGGCAAGTGGAATGTAGATGAGAATGGTGTAAAGGCCTTGAACCTTTTAAAGAGCATGTATGACAGCAAGGCGCTGGATGCCGGATTTGATATGGCGGCAGCAGATGAGCTGCAGAAATTCCAGCAGGAAACATGTGCTATGACCTTCTGCTTTGGTACTTCAAACGAGGTTACTTATGCTTCTGAGGACTTTACCCAGATTGCAGTTCCTTTCCCATCTGAGGACGGAACTCCTTCCCTGGAATATCTGGTAAATGGTTTCTGCGTATTTGACAACAAGGATGAGGCCCGGATTGAGGCTGCTAAGAAGTTTGTTGCATTTGTATGCGACGACGCAGAATGGGGTCCAAAGAGTGTTGTCAAGACCAATGCGTTCCCGGTCCGCAAATCCTTTGGCGAGCTGTATGAGGGCGACGAGCACATGAAGCTGTTAGCTTCCTGGAGCCAGTACTATGGCCCATACTACAACACAAAGGCGGGATTTGCAGCAATGCGTCCACTGTGGTTCAATATGCTTCAGCAGGTATTTAACGGCACAGATGTACAGGAGGCAGCTGATACATTTAATTCCTCTGCCAATGCATCATAAATGAGCTTTGTTTTGCTGCTCCCTCTCTCTGCAGATGCGGGGAGAGGGAGTTCTTTTATGAGAAGAAACAGATAGCATGAAACTCAGATAAAATAAAAATAGATAAGATAAAATTGGAAGAAGGGGAAAGTTATGGCAAGTGGAAAGAGGCAAAATGCAACGGCACGCAGCAGGGTGCTTCAGCGCAGGGAAACGATGGTTTCCTATCTGTTCCTGCTTCCGGCGCTGATTTTTTTTGTGGGCTTTGTGATCACTCCCATGGCAATGGGCGTCATCACCAGCTTTACAGACGCCAGCTTTATGAATCCAAATGGGAAGTTTGTTGGATTAAAAAATTATACACGGCTGTTTCAGGATAAGATCTTTCTGAAATCTGCTGTTAATACGCTGATCATCGTGGCAGTGTCGGTTCCGGCTGTCACAGCCTTTTCCCTGTGGGTAGGAAACAGTATTTATAAAATGCATTCCGGGATCCGTTCCTTTTACCGCTGTGTATTTTATCTGCCGGTTGTAACCGGTTCTGTGGCGGTAACCGTTGTGTGGAAATGGATGTTTGATAAATATGATGGTCTTCTCAACTATATCATTAAGGGGTTCGGAGGCCAGCCCCTTCCCTGGACGTCCGGGGAATCTATGGCTTTGTGGTGTATTATACTGATCCTGTTTACCACCTCCATCGGCCAGCCGATCGTGCTGTATGTGGCTGCTCTGGGAAATGTGGATTCCTCTTTGGAGGAGGCTGCCCAGGTAGATGGGGCCAATGCATTCCAGGTATTCTGGAGGATCAAATGGCCGTCTATTATGCCTACCACTCTGTATGTGGCTGTCATTACTACCATCAACAGCTTCCAGTGCTTCGCGCTGATCCAGCTTTTGACCTCAGGCGGGCCCAATTACAGCACCAGTACGGTTATGTACCTGCTGTATGATATTGCATTTAAGACAACCAAGGAATTTGGCTATGCGGACGCTATGGGCGTTGTGTTGGCCATTGTGATCGCGCTGTTCAGTGCTTTGCAGTTCAAAGTTATGGACGGCGGGACAACCGAGTAGGAGGTGAAAAATATGACAACAAAGAAGACGTCCAGATCCTGGTATATGATCCTGACTGCTGCGATCCTTGCAGCGTTGGCAGTATTTTTCATTTTCCCTCTTTATTGGATTGTGACCGGCTCCATCAAACCAAAGAGCGATATTATCATCAAGTCCGGTGAGATGGTAAAGTGGATCCCCACAACTGTTACACTGGATAACTATGCACGCCTGTTTAAGAGCGGCACAAAGCTTTTTGGAATCGGGATGCCCCTGGCGGTCCGCTGGCTGTTTAACAGTGTGTTCATTTCTATTATGGCTATGATCCTGACCTGCATCACATCTTCCCTGGCTGGATATGCCCTTGCGAAGAAGCGCTTTTTTGGAAAGACAGTAATCTTCGGGCTGTTTGTCTGTGCGATGGCTCTGCCAAAGCAGGTAATTCTGATCCCGTTAATGGAAGAAATGTCGGATCTGGGACTATTAAAATCGGTGTGGGGTTCCATGTTCGCTGTGGTGTTTCCAGTCGTAGGCTGGCCCTTTGGCGTATTTATGATGAAGCAGTTTTCGGAAAATATTCCCAGCTCCCTGTTGGAAGCGGCCCGCATTGACGGGGCCGGGGAGCTGACCACCTTCTTAAATGTGGCTTTCCCGATCATCCGGCCAGGTTTCGGAGCTTTGGCGATCTTTACCTTTATCAACTCATGGAATGAATATCCCCTTCAGCTGGTTATGCTGACTCAGAGCGAGGCGAAGACGATTTCTCTTGGTATTGCCAGTAAGCTGAGTGAGATGTCCAACGATTACGGATTGATCATGGCAGGCGCTGCCCTTGCCTCCGTACCTATTATCCTGGTATTCCTGAAATTCCAGAAATACTTTACCCAGGGAATCACCATGGGTGCAGTGAAAGGATAGAAATAAAAATACGTACTGCCAGAGAAGATACGTGGCAGTACGTATTTTTTGCTTATCGGAACCCCAAACTTTTACTGAAAAAGGTGGGAACACAAGGGGTTACAGTTTATTTTTGAAATACCCTTCTGCGCAGTAAATAGCGCCGCAGGGATTGTGGGCGAGGACGCGGTCCTTTGCAACAAGGGTGGTTACCAGGGCCTCAGAATGCTTGTAGAACAGGGAATCATGGCCTACACAGAGTCCAAGGGCAATATTAAATTCTGTGTTCTGCCCATTTAAGAGCATAGCCTGTCCGATCGGATTGCACATGGCTTCAAAGGCATCGGGGTTGAGTTTGTTTTCCTTTGGAATCCCGGCCTCCTCTTTGGAGAATCCGCCGGTTTTGCAGATGACAGATACGACCTCAAATCCATGTTTGCGGAGGATCCCGGCCACAACCTTGGCCTCCTTTTTAAGGCCTTTACAGAATGCCAGCCCGATGCGCTTGTAGCCCATGGATTTGCAAAATTCCACGGTTTCTCTTAAGCGGGGCCATTGGCCATAGCCTGCTGCCTCAATAGAAGAACATGCCACATAAAATTCGGAGTATTGGGGGGAATGGTATTCCTTCAGGCATTCCTCCAATTTCTCCTGTCTCTGCATGGGACAGTTGGACGGCATATGTTCCCGATTTCCTGAATCACATGCCAGCACGGTGCAGTCAGCACAAGTGTACATAAAAAATCTCCTTTCTCATTTTCGGATTGTATTAAGCCTGAGCTTCCTTATTTTTTGATAAACCCAAGATAGGAAGGTGAGCGGATGCGAATGAATTGTCTGAGCCCTTTATTTTCTCCAGACGGGCCTCCCCGAGAATAAAGACAGTAGCCCCGCCGATAACAATGGTTTTTTGCACGTCTACAAAAATATGGCCGTTAAATTCCTGATCCTCTATTTCCTTCTATTTTATAGCAGACAGGGAAAAAATTCCAGAGAAAATTCAAAGAAAAATTTCAGAAAAATCCCAGAAAAAACAGGAAGAATGGAGCCTATTGACATTTTATGGCTGGAATGATATAAATAAAACCATACTAACTTGCTATGAATAGTAAAATTGTTATTATGCGCTCGAAAAGGCGGAGATGGAAAGCTCTGGCATAAGCGGGCGGATTTTGTGTGCAGTGAAATATCAGGAGGATTAGATGAAAAAGAAGATGAATTTGGCAAAGCGCTGCCTGTCTGCTGTTTTGGCAGGCTTTATAGCCCTGTCTTTGACGGCCTGCCAGAAGGGCGGGGACACATCCCGGAGTGGGAAAGAGATGGGAGTAAAGGGAACCGGGGATCCGAATATTGTAAATATAGGTGTCACAAGCACGTTAAATACACTAAACCCTCTTTTGATGGATGGGGTTGAAATGAATAAATATGCAACAGGGCTTATGTTCCTGCCTTTGGTGGAGTTGAGCAGCGACCTGGAATTTGAGGGGATGCTGGCAGATTCCATCACAGCGGAGGATCAGAGGAATTTCCTGGTGCATATTGATGAACAGGCCGTGTGGTCAGATGGGACGCCGGTGACAGCGGATGATGTGGTGTATACAGCCCTTCGCATCTGCAGCCCTGTGATTGCAAATCCAGCCATGATGTATTACGTATTTGAAGGAGTAGGGGAGGACGGTTTTGTAGAGGAAGGGGCAGACCATGTGGAAGGAATCGTCAAGGTGGATGAAAAAACGGTTCGTTTTACAACAAAGGAACCCATGTCCCTGGTTACCTTCCAGAACTCTTACGCCCGTTATCTTATGCCCCTTCCTAAACACATGATCGAAGGGATTGATGAGAAGGAGCTGATGTCGGATCCATGGTTTTCTAAACCAGATGTAGTGAGCGGGCCTTATAAGCTTACTGATTTTGACCGGGATCATTATGTGTCCTACGAGGCCAATGAGGCCTACTGGAAGGGAGCGCCCAAGATCCCTAAGCTGAATCTGAAGATTGTGGACGGAAGCCAGCTCTATGCCGGTATTCAGTCAGGGGAGATCGATGTGACCCAGAATACCATGAGCGCGATCCCCTTTGAAGATTATGAGAGTGTGGCGGCCTTAGAACAGGTGGAGATCTCTTACGGGGATCCCATCACGAACCAGTCCGTATTTATTAATACAAAGTCCATTTCCGACCCAAAGGTACGGAAGGCTATGCTGCTGGCCATTGACCGGAACCAGCTGTTGGATCAGCTTTTAAAGGGGAACGGTGAGGTGGTGGATGGTTTTGTGTCTTCCGCCAGTCCCTATTTTGATGGGACATTGACCCCGCTGCCTTATGATCCGGAGAAGGCCAAGCTCCTTTTGGAGGAAAGCGGATGGGATAAAAATCAGGAGATCCGTTTTCTGGTGGATTCCGGGGACAGCGCTTTTGTCAACGGGGCGGCGGTGATCGCAGCCCAGTGGCAGGCTGTAGGGATCAAGGCTCAGATCCGTACCATGGATGTGAATACTCTGATGAGTTCTGCTTCCCAGGGAGATTTTGACGTTTTGGCAGTCCAGTATACCTATCCGCCTATCGATCCCTACGCTGATATTGCCTGGCTTCTGGGAGGAGAGGGAAGCTGGACCGGATATACCAGCCCTCAGGTGGAGGAGGCGCTGTCAAAAATTTCCCTGACCAGTAAACCAGAGGAACTGAGAGAGCTTTACAGGATCGTGGATCAGAGCATGCAGGAGGACGTCCCTATGTTTTCCGCCTATGTGGTTAAAACCATGGCGGCTGTGAATAAACGTCTTACAGGGGCAAAGCCCAGTGTGTACGGCTTTTTCAATCATGTGGAGGATTGGGAACTGAAACAGGCAGAATAAATAGGAAGACAGTGGGCAGGGCCAGTGGGCTAAAAAGGGCTGAGAGGCCATGGAAATGAGGAAATATATGTCGAATATCCTTGAAGTCAACGATTTGGAGATTACCTTTTCGGGAGATGGAGGAAAACAGATCAGTGTGGATCAGATAAGCTTCCATATAGAGAAGGGAGAGATCCTCTGTATTGTGGGAGAATCGGGCTGCGGAAAGAGCGTTACCTCCCTAGCCCTTATGGGGCTTTTGGGAAAAGGGGGCCGTGTTACCGGGGGACATGCCCAGTTTGAGGGGAAGGATCTGTTTGCTATGGGTGAAAAGGAGCTGGATCAGATCCGGGGGAACCGGATCGCCATGATCTTTCAGGATCCCCTTACTTCCTTAAATCCTGTGTTTACTATAGGAAACCAGATAACAGAGAGTATCCGCGTCCATATGGGTGTGGGAAAGGAGGAGGCCAGGGAACGGGCCCGGATTCTTTTGGAGAGGGTAGGGCTTTCTCCAGCGGCATCTGTCATGAAAAAATATCCCCACCTGCTGTCAGGAGGGATGCGCCAGAGGGTCATGATTGCCATGGCCCTTTCCTGCAATCCCTCCCTTTTGATCGCAGATGAGCCTACTACAGCCTTAGACGTGACCATTCAGGCCCAGATCATGGATCTGCTCTTAGAGCTGAGGCAGGAGCTTGGAATGGCAGTCCTTTTGATCACTCATGATATGGGGCTGGTGGCACGGATGGCAGACCGGGTAATGGTGATGTATGCAGGGAGGATCGTGGAGGAGGCTCCTGTTTTTGAGCTTTTTGATCATCCTTCCCACCCCTATACCAGGGCTCTTTTACAGTCTGTGCCATCTATGGAAGATCCTGAGGGCCGCACTTTGGCTTCCATTGGGGGAATCGTACCGGAGCACTATGACCGCATTGCAGGCTGCCGCTTTTTTGGACGATGTCCCTATGCTGAGGAAGAATGTAAGAAGCCTCAGAAAGAATTTATGGTGGGAGAGGGCCATATGGTCCGATGTCTCCGGGGAAAGGAGGCAGCTTTTGATGAAGGAAAGTAAAAGAATCCCTTTGCTTGAGGTAGAGGATCTGAAAAAGTATTATCCTGCCGGAGGAGGATTTTCCGGCGGAGGGAATGGTTTTCGGCCAGGCTTTCTGAAGCGCGGGGGAAATACCTGGGTTTCGGGAAATATCCTTCGGGCTGTGGACGGGGTGTCTTTTCAGCTGTTTGAGGGGGAGACCTTAGGCTTGGTAGGGGAGTCGGGCTGCGGAAAATCTACATTAGGCCGCCAGATTGTGGGCTTGGAACGGCCTACCGGGGGGCGGATCCTCTATGAAGGAAAGGATTTGGGGAATATGAAGCCGGCTCAGATAAAGCCCTTTCGTACTCAGCTCCAGATGGTTTTTCAGGATCCCTATTCATCTTTAAACCCGAGAAAGCATATATTTGAGATACTGTCGGAGCCCATGCTGTATCACGGGCTGGCAGACCGGGGAAACGTTTCCCAGAAAATAGAAGCTCTTTTGGATATGACCGGTCTTCCCAAAAGCTGCCTGGGGCGGTATCCAAGGGAATTTTCCGGGGGACAGAGGCAGAGGATCGGTATTGCCAGGGCCCTTTCCCTGAATCCCCGCCTTTTAGTCTGTGATGAGCCGGTGAGCGCGTTGGACGTATCCATACAGGCGCAGATCTTAAATCTTCTGAGGGATCTGCAGAAGGAATTAGAGCTTACCTGCATCTTTATCGGCCATGGCCTGGGGGCAGTGAATTATGTGAGCAGCCGTATCGCGGTCATGTATCTGGGGAGGATCGTGGAGCTGGCAGACAGGAAGGATCTGATCCGCCATCCTATCCATCCTTATACAAGGGCTTTATTTCAGGCAGTTCCTGAGCCGGATCCCAGAAAAGGAAAGAGGGAAGGGCTGAGAGCCGTTCCCTGGGAAGAACGATACCGTAAAGCAGGGGAATCCGGCGCGCCAGGACAGCAGGGCTGTCCTTACGTTTCAAGATGTCCTTTCAGCTGCCCGGAATGCATAAAAACTACGCCGTCACTGGAAGCTTTAGAAGAAAACAGCAGCCATCTGGTATCCTGTATCCGTGGGAAAGAGCTCAGAGAGGAGGGGGGACAGTGAAAAAATATATTATAAAACGTCTTTTGATCGCCATTCCCACTCTCTTAGGGATCACGATGATCGATTATGCCATCATGTGTTTTGCCGGAAGCCCTCTGGAGATGCTTCAGGGGGCCAGGGTATCCCAGGAGGCCCTGGCAGCCCGGTCAGAGGCTCTGGGGCTTAATAAACCTTTCTATGTCCAATATTTGATCTGGCTGGGGCAGCTGCTTCAGGGGAACCTGGGATATTCCATCCGAACCTACGAGCCGGTCAGTGAGATGATTGGAAGCCGTATTGGCCCCACCCTTCTTCTCATGGGCGTTTCCCTGATCGTCAGCCTGCTTCTGTCAGTTCCGGCAGGAATCTACAGCGCCCTCCATCAGTACTCCAAAGGGGACTATGGGGTAGTGACCGCTTCCTTTTTGGGGAGCAGTATCCCAGGCTTTTTCCTGTCCCTGCTCTTGGTATATCTCTTTACTATGAAATTAGGGATTCTTCCCTCCAGCGGTATGACGACCTTGGGAACCGAAGGGGGAGCGGCTGACGTGGCTGCCCATATGGTGATGCCGGTTTTAGCCCTGTCTGTTTCTATGGCGGGCACGAATCTGCGCTACATACGCAGCGCCATGCTGGAGATATTGGGACAGGAGTATCTGCGCACAGCCAAGGCAAAGGGCATTGGCCTTCGCCGTGTGATCGGAAAACATGCATTGAGGAACGCCCTTGTACCCATTGTGACAGTGATCGGAATGCAGATCCCGGTTCTCTTTGGAGGAGCGGTGATCGTGGAACAGCTTTTTTCATGGCCGGGACTGGGTTTGATGACTATGAGTGCGATTCTGGAACGGGATTATCCGGTGATCATGGGCGTCTGCCTCCTGTCCGCAGTGGTGGTTCTGGCTGCCAATCTGGTAACGGATCTTTTGTATGCGGCGGCAGATCCGTCCATACGCTACGATTAACAGGAGGCTAAAGGATAAAAGATAATGAAGAAAAAGAAACTTTCCCCTGTGGGGGATATTGGAACTGAAAGCTACTGGCAGACCATTGGCCGCCGTTTCCTGCGCCATCGCTTAGGATGCGTCAGTCTGGGAGTGCTGATCCTCATTAGCCTGGCTGCATTGCTCGCCCCAGTGCTGGCTCCCTATGATCCCGAAGCCATTGCAGGGCCCTTTAGCCAGCCTCCCAGCCTGGAATTTTGGCTGGGAACGGATCAGATAGGCCGGGATATGTTCTCCAGGCTTTTGTATGCTGCCCGCATTTCCCTTCTGGTAGGGCTTTTGGCCACAGCCATCTCCACAGCTCTGGGGGTGACGCTGGGGCTTCTTGGAGGATTTTTTGGCGGATGGCTGGATCTTGGGATCATGCGTTTTACGGATATGGTTATGTCATTTCCCTATATTCTTCTGGTTTTGGTTGCGGCGGCGATTTTTGAGCCGGGACTCTGGAGCATTATCCTGATCTTAGGGTTTGTAGACTGGCCTGGCATTGCCAGGCTGGTCAGGGGAAATGTGCTGAGCCTCAGGGAAACGAATTTTGTTAAAAGCAGTATCGTTGCAGGAATGCCTGCGAGGCACATTTTATTTTCGGAGATCCTTCCCAATACAGCGGCTCCTATTTTAGTGTACGCTACTTCTGTTATGGCTCTTTCTATGCTGGATGAGGCTTCTTTGAGCTTTCTGGGAATGGGTGTGCAGCCGCCGGCAGCCAGTCTGGGAAATCTGCTCACCAGCGCCCAGTCCATGACGGTGCTCACAAAGCAGCCATGGCTGTGGATCCCTCCAGGGCTTTTGATCGTGATCTTGGTGGTAGCTATTAATTTTGTGGGAGATGCTTTGCGGGATGCTTTGGATCCGTCATCTGTCATGTCAAATGAGGAGGAATCATGACTATTCACCAGATCGAATGCTTTTTAGAGGCGGCGAGGACTTTGAATTTTACTGAGGCTGCCAATCATCTGTATATCTCCCAGCAGGGGCTCAGCCGTCAGATCGCTTCTCTGGAAAAGGAGCTGGAGCTGCGTCTCTTTGACCGGACCACAAGGGAAGTGCGCCTCACCCGGAGCGGGGAGCTGCTGCTTTGGCGGTGGAAGGAGATCCCTAAGGAGATATATGATTCTGTGGAGATGGCAAGGGAGGAGGGGGAGCGGGCCAGAAAGCGCATCAGCGTATCGGTGGTAGGAATGAGCGGCATCATCGAGATGGCGGGGAATCTGCTGGCAGATTACATGGCCTGGGATCCTGAAACAGAGTTTGAGGTTACAGAGTTTACAAATTTGAAGGATGTGGCAAATGCGAATCCGGATCTGATGGTTGCCGTGAGCTTTACCTCCTCCTATGAACAGCTGAAAGAGAAATGCGGCCTGGCGGTGATCAAAACCCTTCCATTATATTATGTTATGTCAAAAAACAATCCTCTGGCTCAAAAGGAACAGGTGGTCATCGAGGATTTTAAAGGTGAGACCATGCTCTGCCTGTTTAAAAATTTCTTTTCAGGGGCTGAGATGCGCCTGGTAGAAATGGTTTTAAAGCAGGAGCATGTGCTCCAGAAGGCCCGATATTATGAAAATGTAAACAGCCTGGAGCTGGCTCTCATCGCCAATGAGGGGATCCATATCGGGTTTAAGGAATTTTACCATAATTATGGAGAACGTCTGGTGATGAAGCCCATGCCGGATGCGGTCAATCAGGCTCACGCCAGCGTGATTTTAATATGGCGTAAAGAAAATGAAAAGAAAGTTGAAAGTTTTATAAAATTTCTGAAAAATAATTCTAATTAACAACATATAGTTGTTAATTATCCGCAATTTGGTGTTAGACAAAACAGGGTGAGACTGTCTAAAATACTAATTGGTTGTTTATATAAACCTGGGAAGGAACTGTTTTAGAAAGCAGTTCGTTTCCCTTGTTTTTTCTAAGATAAGATTTTCAGAAACAAAAAGGAAAGGAAAGAGGAGAAGATGAAAAAGGCAAAGACACGTATTATCTGGGGCATCGTGATTGCAGTGATCGCAGTCATTATCATTGCCCGTATGTTCAAGAAAGATGAGCCTGTCGTGCATACTCCTGACCCAGTTGTCAGTGTGGAGACTCCCCATATGGGAGATATACTCCTGAATACGGATCTGGTAGGAACCATTGAACCGGCGGATATTGTGTACATTTATCCGAAGGCAGGGGGAGATGTGACAGCAGTCAACGTAAAGGCAGGAGATACCGTAGCGGCAGGACAGGTGATCCTGGAGATCGATACCAAGCAGGTGGATGCTTCCAGGACATCGATGGAGGCAGCTAAGGTGGCATATGATGATGCACAGTCCACTCTGGCCCGTATGGCCCCCCTTCACGCGTCTGGTTTTGTTTCCGACAAAGAGTTTGAGGGATATCAGACCAATGCGGAGGCAAAGCGTTTACAGTACGAATCCGCTAAGATCGCTTATGAGAATCAGATGGAGTTCAGCCATGTGACCTCCCCCATCAGCGGACGTGTGGAACAGTTAAATGTGGAGGTTCACGATACCGTGGGAAACTCCAACCAGCTTTGTGTGATCGCAGGTGATGGAGGAAATAACGTGACCTTCTATACAACAGAGAAGGTGAAAAACAATCTCGAGGCAGGAGATCCTGTGACGGTCACGAAGGAAGGTATCGGATATAATGGAAACGTGATCGAGGTGAACAATATGGCAGAGGCTTCTGTAGGCTTATTTAAGGTAAAGGCCTCTGTGGAGGATAATGAATCCATGGCTCCGGGAACCAGCGTAGAGCTCAGCGTTCCTGCTGCTTCTGCCAAAAACGCTATGCTGATCCCGACCCACAGCGTTTACTACAAGGGTGGAGATGCTTACGTATATACATATGATGGCGGGATCATCCATGAAGTTCCTGTGGAAGTGGGGATTTTTGATGATGAGAATATTGTGATCCTTTCTGGAATCTCTCTGGAGGACCAGGTGCTTACTACATGGACCTCAGAGTTGAAGGAAGGGACTAAGGTAACTCTGGATACAGAGGCTCCAGCTGGGGAAGAAGCTTCCCAGGCAGAGGATGCCGGTGAGAGCGGGGCAACTGAGGGCCAGGCAGCAGATCAGAGCCAGGTTCAGTAGAAGGAGGCAGGAAAATGGGCTTAACGAAACTTGTCTTAAAAAGACCAGTCAGTACAGTTCTTGCGATCCTGTGTCTGATTGTGTTCGGTTTATCTTCTGTACTAAAGTCTCCTCTGGAGCTTATGCCGGATATGAACATGTCCATGATGATCGTCATGACCGTTTACTCCGGAGCCAGCCCTGATGATGTCAGCGAGCTGGTTACAAAACCCATTGAGGACAGGGCCAGCACCCTGAGCGGACTTGATACCATATCTTCCGAGTCAAGAGAAAATATGTCCATTGTCATGCTGAAATATGAGTATGGCACAGACATGAATGATGCTTACGATGATCTGAAGAAAGAGATGGATCTGGTAAAGACAGAGCTTCCGGAAGACGCGGATGATCCTGTTATGCTGGAGTTAAATACCAGTATCAAGCCAAATGTTATCATGGCAGTCAGCCATGGAGAGGATGATGACCTTTACAATTATGTAAATAATAACATCGTTCCTGAATTTGAAAAGCTGTCTGCAGCAGCTGAGGTATCCATCACTGGAGGACTTCAGAAGTATGTAAAGATCGAACTCATGCCGGAGAAGCTCCATCAGTACGGCGTCAGCATGAACTCCATTGCAAATGACATTGCAGGAGCTGACCTGACCTATCCGGCAGGAGATACAGAGGTGGGCGACCAGAAGCTTTCTGTGTCCACGGAACAGCCTTTTGATACCATGGAAAGCCTGAACGATATTCCTCTTACCGTTTCAGGCAATCACACCGTATATTTAAAAGACGTTGCAAAGGTATATATGGGAGCGGACGATGTGGACAGTATTGCCCGCTATAAATCAGAAAACGGTCTTCCTGAGGATATTGTGGCCCTGACGGTCAGCAAGCAGCAGGATGCGGCTACTCTGGAGATCTCCAAGGATGTACGGGAGGTTGTGGATCAGCTTACGAGCCAGGATCCTTCCCTTCAGATCACCATTGTAAATGATGATAAGGACTCCATTATGTCCTCATTAAGCTCTGTGTTTGAGACCATGATCTTAGCGATCATCATTTCCATGGCTATCATTTGGCTGTTCTTTGGAGATATAAAGGCTTCCCTGATTGTCGGAAGTTCCATCCCTGTATCCATATTGGCATCCTTGATCCTTATGCAGCTTATGGGATTCAGCTTAAACGTAATTACCCTCAGCGCCCTGGTTCTGGGTGTTGGTATGATGGTGGATAACTCTACCGTTGTTCTGGAAAGCTGTTTCAGAGCTACGGATGATACAGGATTTAAGGAATTTTCAAAAGCAGCCCTTCACGGTACGGGAGTCGTATACCAGTCAGTTATCGGTTCAACCCTGACCACCTGTGTGGTATTCCTTCCGTTGGCTATGCTGGGAGGAATGACAGGAGAGATGTTCCGCCCTCTGGGCTTTACCATTGTATTCTGTATGACAGCCTCCCTGATCTCTGCGATCACGGTAGTACCTCTGTGCTATATGATTTATAAGCCCATCGAGAAGCAGACCGCGCCCTTATCCAGACCGGTGGAAAAGATGCAGGATGCATACCGCAAGATTATGCAGCGGCTTCTCAAAAAAAGAGGTCTTGTCATGCTGGCTTCGGTGGCTCTCATGCTGTTCTCCTTCTTTATAGCCAAATTCCTGAGAGTGGAAATGATGGCGGAAGATGACCAGGGACAGATCACGATTACCGCAGAAGTAAAGCCGGGTATGAAGATCGACAAGGTAGATGCTGTTTTAAAACAGATCGAGGATGTGATCGGAAAGCATCCAGATGTGGAATCTTATATGGCTATGGCGGGAAGCTCCGGCCTGAGTATGAGTTCTGACCCTAACCTGACCGTTTACCTGAAGGATGACCGGAAGATGGAAACCGATGAGGTGGTCCGCCAGTGGAAGAAGGAATTGGGAAGCTTTTCAGACACCAATATTACGGTAGAAGCTTATTCACAGGTTGGTTCCATGATGGGATCGCAGGATGAATATTCCGTTGAGCTTCAAAGCACAGATTACGATGAATTAAAGGCAGTCAGCGATCAGATCACCCAGGAGCTGATCAAACGTCCGGAGCTGACAAAGGTTCATTCCACTCTGGAAAATGCAGCTTCTGTTGTAAAAGTAACAGTAAATCCCATCAAGGCTAAGGCAGCTGGATTGACTCCGGCACAGATCGGCGGCACATTAAATAATATGCTCAGCGGCGTGACGCCAACTACGTTAAATATTGATGGAAATGATATTGATGTAAAGGTAAAATATCCAAATGACCGGTATAAGTCTTTGGATGAGATCCAGACCATCACCCTCCAGACACCTTCTGGAAGCTCTGTGGCGCTGGTAGATGTGGCAGACATCCGGTTTGAGGACAGCCCTTCCTCTGTTACAAGGCAGGATAAACAGTATCAGGTGACTATTGACGGAATCTATACGGAGAGCTCTGATAAGAATACAAAAGCGCTGCTCTCTGAAGAAGTGATAAAACCGATCGTAAGCCAGTCTGATGGCGTTTCTATCGCCCAGAGTCAGACGGATAAATCAATGGTCGAGGAGTTTACCGCTTTGGGGCAGGCCATTGCCCTGGCTACCTTCCTGGTATTTGTGGTCATGGCAGCTCAGTTTGAGTCTCCGAAGTTCTCATTGATGGTTATGACTACTATCCCATTCTGTCTGATCGGAGCCTTCGGTTTATTATGGCTGGCAGACAGTGCTATTAGTATGACCTCCCTTTTGGGATTCTTAATGCTGGTAGGTACGGTAGTAAACAACGGTATCCTTTATGTGGATACGGTAAACCAGTACCGGCGGGAGATGGATCTGAATACAGCTATGGTCGAAGCGGGAGCCACCCGTCTGCGCCCAATCCTTATGACCACTCTGACTACGGTTGTGTCCATGGTTCCTATGGCGCTGGCTATGGGAGACAGCGGATCTACCACTCAGGGACTTGCCCTTGTTAATATCGGCGGTCTGACGGCTTCCACCATTCTGTCCCTGCTCATGCTTCCGGCTTATTACAGCCTGATGAACGGCGGAGGAAAGAAGCGCGTGATCATTTCTGATTAATGATTGATAAGATGCAGAGGGATATGTGTTGAATAATTCCATTTAAATAGGGGTAAATGTTGAATATCTGTATTTAAACAAGGAAAAGACAGAAAAAATGTCAATAAAATGCTAAAAAAATCCTATTTTAAATGGAAATAGAAAATGATATGATACAATCAAACAGGCTGTAGTATAACGCAAATATGTGTTGAGGCTGCAGCCTGTTTTGATAAAAAAGTTTGTTATAATAGTAACAAACAAGGCCCCCGTCGGGGAGAAGTTTTGGGGGGAGGAACGAAATATGGAGGGAGATTCCCTTGTGCCTCAAAAAAGATTGATTCTTTCTATAAGTTTTTCACAAAATATAGAGAAAGAAGATTGATAATTTTTAAGGCATAGGTTATAATCTATTCATATTGTACAAAACGGTTAAAAAAGAATGGGTAAAATCAGGATATATTGTCACTTTGGCATAATTCGGAGAAGCCCATCGTATTCTCATTGTCCTGTCTGCATAAACTGATAGTAAAAGTTCCGGCCAGACAGAGGTGGGATTCCGGTACAGAAAGGAGGATTTAGATTGGCTCAGGAAACCATTGAAGCGATCCGTCAGGCGGAGGCTTCCGCAGAAGCAGCAGAAAAGGAAGCGGCAAACGAGGCGGAGGCGATTGTGGCGGAAGCGAAGGCCAAGGCAGCTCAGCTGAAGGCAGAGATGACAAGATCTGCCAGAGAGAAGGCAGCTAACGCCGAGGAAGAAGCCAGGGCTCAGGGCGAACAGATGCTTGCAGAAGCCGGAGCCGAAGAAAGCAGAGCGCTTCAGGCACTGCAGGATGCAGTGGCTCAGAAGCAGCAAAAGGCAGTTGAAGTTATCTTATCAGAACTGCTATAGGAAGGGAGGCGCTTAA
>CABQJX010000009.1 GCA_902464595.1 uncultured Lachnoclostridium sp.
ATAAGTCGGGGCTAATACTTAAAGTTTTTCGGGACATTTTCAAAAACGCTTGACAGCACTTTTTTTAATTTTTTAAATTTTTTTATCTGGTTAGCCATGGGAAGATTCAACCAGGGAGCACCTTGCCTGCTTGCGGCGGACAAGCTGCTCCCTGCCTGAAAGTATTTAGCCCCTAATTCTATATTTTCCTCTATAATACAGCATCCCGCCAGCCAGATCCACCGCCTGGAATCCCATACGCCATAGGTCACGGCAAGCCGCCATACTGTTGGCTCCCCGTTCACAGTAAAAAACAACAGGGCCGTCCCGGCGGATCCGTTCAAAGCAATGTTCCAGGTTTTCATAAGGGATATTCTCACTTCCCCACAAACGCTCCTGCGCATACTGCCAAGGTTCTCTGAGATCAATGATCTGAACCATACGTCCCTGCTCCATCCACTGGTCAAACTGGCGGTAGGAAATCATGGGAAATGATGTCATAGAACCGCCTCCTTTATTATTTTTCCTTTCTTCCATTTTCCTAATCTATTTCCACCTGTCCTACTATACTATATGTACGGGCTGTCCTTCTGGTGAAGGACATGAAAAAAGCCTGCCTCTATCCCAGACAGGGCAGGCCATTTTCCCAATCCTTACATAAGGACTGCGCTTCTATCAGCGGCTGCTGCTATCGTTATTCTGGCTGTTATTCCGGCTGTTATTCTGACTGTTGTTCTGATCATAGTTCTGGCTATTGTTCTGGGAACCTCTATGGCAGTCATCCTTATAGCTGTTTCTGGAACTGTTCTTAGAATCATTCTGGCTCTTATTCTGCTGGTCAAAATTTCCCATCTTATTTCCTGCTCTGTTGTCCATGTTATTGTTGGAATCATTCTTGTTTGACATGTTCATACCTCCTGAGATCACTCTGAATTAGTTACGGCTTTAGTATGGACGAAAATCAAAGGGCTTATGCAAAAGATCAGATAGGAAAATGAAACGGTAGAAAAATCTGAGATATACGGTCTCAATCTTCCCAGGGAATTCAAAAGGAGCCTGACGGAAGTGAGTTTATCTTTCTCACTTCATCAGGCTCCTTTTCCCTTTTTTCCTCCCCCGGCAGATCTTCCATAGGTTGTCAGCTGCCAGAGTATAACCTTTTATCAAAAAATCCTATCCTAACACATTTGTCATCTTCACCGGAGTTCTGTAATTCCAATTGGATACGGTGATGCCGGTACGTTCTGTGGAAGCATGTACAATCTTTCCGTCTCCGATATACATGGCTACATGGTTGATATTCTTAGCGCTTCCATAAAAAATCAGATCCCCCGGCTGAAGCTGGTCTGCGGTAATCGCCACGCCCTGCTTAGCCTGTCCTCCTGACGAGCGGTTCATGGTGATCCCGCCTGCATTCTGCAGTACAAAACGGGTAAAGCCGGAGCAGTCCGTCCCTGTAATAGGATTGCTTCCGCCGTATTTATATTTTCCGCCTACAAACTGTAATGCATAGTCTACTACCTGCTGGCGCTTATATGTATTAGAGGACTCCAAAGCCTCCTGCTGGATCTGAGCGATCTCCTGATCATCTGCCTCCTCTACACTGGCATTCCCAGATACAGGAAGATACCCTTCCGTATCGCTGACCCGGACTCTCACCCAGCCATCCCCCATATCCTCCAATACTTCATAGGAGCTTCCGGCTTTTGCTGTCATCAGCACTTCTTCGCTGTCATGGCTTTTATTAATGTTGACGCTCTCTGCTGTGATGGTGGCAATGTAAGTTCCCTCTGTAAAACCCGGCCCGATGGATGCCAGTGAGGGAAACGCGTTCAATACCATACACATACCGCATACAACCCCTGCCTTCAAAAAGCTGCTGATTATTTTTCTCATGAACAAAGCGCTCCTATTCTATCCCCGTAATATCGGGTATGACGGTTTCTATTTATTACATATTTGTTACATTCATTACGAATATATTATAACCGTCTCCCCATCTTTCGTCAATCTGTTTATATTTTTTTAAGATTTTACGCAAAAAAACCTGCTGTCCTAAGACAGCAGGCTTACAATCTTTACCGGCTCCCTGTAATCATAGGGAGAAGTCTTGATTCCTGTTTTTTCTGTTGAAGCATGTACCACCTGGCCGTCTCCTATGTACATCGCCACATGGTTAATCTGGCCTCCTCCTGCATAAAACAAAAGGTCGCCTGGCTGCATCTGCTCCTCCGTCACGGTTCTTCCATAAGAGGACTGGCCGGTGGAAGAATGAGGAAGGCTGATGGAAGCCGCATTTCCCAACACATATCTGGTAAACCCAGAACAATCCACCCCTGTATTGGGATCGATCCCTCCATAGCGGTACTCCCCGCCGACAAACTGAAGGGCATATTCCACCACCTGCCTGCGCGTCCTGACATTCTCATCCACCGTCTCTTTTGTCCTCTCAGACACAGTGGCATTGCCGGCAGTCTTAATATATCCCTCTCCGGATCCCGTGCGGATCCTGATCCAGCCATCAGCAGTCCGTTCCAACACTTCATATGTATTGCCCCGATTAACCTGTCCCCGTTTTGGGGAAGCAGCGTCGGCGCTCTTATATACAGTCACAGAGGGAGCCTGGATCTTTGCCACATAGGAGGAGCTTGTCCGTACCTCCGGCTGCCTGGCAATGGATAGGCTGACCGTAGGCTGGCTGGATGCCGCCTGACTCTCCATGGAATTTCCTAACCCGATCCCTGCCAACAGACACAAAAATCCTGCTGCTTTTATGACCCCGGTTCTCCATCTGTTCCCTGCTTTGATCTTCACGCCGATTCTCCTGACTTATATTTTCCTAAAAATGTAAATATTACATAATTATTACGTTCCCAAGGAAAAGTATATAATTTTTAAACAAATTTGTCAAGAAGATGTATGGCTGAAACGTTGCGCAAAAACTACCTTCGAGGCCCCTTAAACAGCCATATCACAAAGATCACTAACAGCACCGGCCATATGGCCGCCAGAATGGTTCCCACAAACCCTATAATGCCGAAAAATATGGTCATGAGCAGGAAAATAGCCAGGAATACTGCCAAACCAGCCAGCAGCCTCACATACCATTTGCTAAAATCCACATAATGAACACTGCCGCCGCTGTCTGCTGTCTTCCTTTGTTCCTCCCTTTCCTGCCCGGAACGGGCATCCCGGTAGGAATCGTCCGTTCCAAAGGACTGATAGCCGTCCGGCCGGTCTTCCATATCCAAAGCCGCATCCACAATGGTTCTGGCAATGATCCTGGGGCCTCCCAAACTTTCGATCACCTGATCCTCGCTCTGCCCTTTGGATACTTCCTCTGCAATATAAGAATCATAATACCGGAGATTTTCCTGTATCACCGAATAGGGCACACGGCCCTCCAGCTCACTTTTCAGTCCCTGCAAAAATTCTGTCCTGCTCATCACTCAACCCTTTCTTTTATAATTCCTTCTCTGTAGGCTGCAACCAGCTCCTTCAGATCTGCGATCTGCAGCTTCAATTCCTTTCCTTTATCTGTGTCCGCAACCATCATCCGGCTTTTTACCTTTTCCACTACCGATACCCTGGGGGTGCTCTCCCTTCTTGAGTCAAAAGGCCTGTGCTCTGCCAGCGCCAAATGGCGGGAATTATAGATCAACGTATATCCGGCAATCCCTGTGGTACTCTGGTAGGCCTTGGACAGGCCTCCATCAATGATAAACAGTTTCCCCCCTGCCTTCACTGGCTTTTCTCCGTCCTTCAGCTTCACAGGAACATGACCGTTGATAATGTGAGAACCCTCGATAGGAAGTCCAAATTCCTCCAGCAGACGGCAGCAAAATTCCTCCTCCACGCTCAGCTGATAATAGGGGTTCATCATTTCCCTGTGAGATTTTTTATCCGCTACAAAATAATGTTCAAAGGTGGTCATCTTATCTTTTCCAAAAACAGGGGACTTTGCCCCGCACCACAGATACCACATCATATCCATGGCCTGCTCCCTGCCCGGCGTCCCCTCCGGCATAAAATAGGCATTCTGTACCTGACGGTCAAAATAATCCATCAGCGTCTTTCCGCCGTAGGATACACCGTCTACCGTGATGGTATCAAATGTACCGTCTTTTTTCATGGGAATGCAGCCATGATAAAGGAGATTGGAATTATAACATTTATAGATCCCCCCATGGGAATACAAAAATTTCACATGTTTATGGAGAAGCTCACTGTGAAGAAAAGAAGCCTGCAATGTGCGCAGAAGCTCTCTCTCCCCTCTTCCAAGTTCCAGAGGATCCTTCCGGTTCACAGTAGGAAAATTCATATCCAGCATAGGATAAACATTGTTGTCAATGGTCACCGTTCCTGCTTCAAAATCAATCCTGTTTAAGAGAATGCGGTTATCCATCTCATACTCCTGGTGGCGTTTGATCATAGCGCCTTCCACCTTAAACTGGATCACCGCAATGGCCTTGTGCATCTTCGCCGCCAGTCCCGGATCCACGGCATCGTATATATTTTCATCCAGGATCTTTGGCATAAACTGTTTACAGTCATCGTCCTGATATACCCTGGTAGCAAACATGGACAGTGGGCGCAGATTGATGCCGTAGCCATCCTCCAGCACATCAAAGCTGTTGTAGCTGATGGCAATGCGGAGCACATTGCAGATGCAGGCAAGGTTTCCACAGGCCGCCCCCATCCATGAAATATCGTGATTCCCCCACTGGATGTCCACATCGTGGAAACACATAAGCTCATTCATGATAATATCCGCCCCGGGGCCTCTGTCGTAAATATCCCCAATAATATGGAGATTATCAATGGTCAGGTTCTGGATCAGGCGGCACAGCGCAATGATAAACTTGTCCCCAATATCATTGTCTATGATTGAATGGATGATCTCATTATAATATAGCTTTTTATTCTCATCATTATAATCCACATGAAGCAGCTCATCAATGATATAAGCAAATTCCTTCGGCATCTTCTTGCGCACCTTGGAGCGGGTGTACTTGGAGGCCACCTCCTTGCAGCTCTGTACCAGCCGATATATGGTGATCTTCTGCCAGTCCTCGGTGTAATGACCCTGTTTGATCATTCGCCCCAGATTCCTCTCCGGGTAATAGATCAGATTGGCCAGCTGAACCTGTTCTTCCTCCGGGATCAGATGTCCAAAGGTTTCGCGGATCTTCTCCCTTGTAATCCCGGAAGAAGACCGGAGCAGGTGGATAAACGCCTCATATTCCCCGTGAAGGTCACTGAAAAAATATTCGGTTCCCTTGGGAAGGCTGCATATAGCTGTCAGGTTTACAATCTCACTGGCTGCTTCCTTAGCAGTGGGGTACTCCTTCGCCAGAAGCTTCAGATATGCTAAATCTCTCACCCTCATATTCCCCCAATCCCAATTGCAATTTGTTTAGCATTATAGTAACATATTCTTAGCCAAATGAAAAGTTTTTCCAATTGAACAATTGCTGAAAAGGAGATCGATCATGGAAGAATTATATGTTTTTGGAACGGGAAATGCCCAGGCAGTACGCTGCTACAACACCTGCTTTGCCATTAAGAGCAAAGAGGAGTTTTTTATGGTGGACGCCGGGGGCGGAAATGGAATCCTGAGGATCCTGGAAGATATGAAGGTGGATTTAAAACGGATCCATCATATTTTTGTAACTCATGAACACACGGATCACATTTTAGGCGTCATATGGATCATCCGAATGGCTGCCGCAGCCATGAAGAAGGGGAGCTATGAAGGAGAACTGCGCATCTACTGCCATGACGGCCTGACAGACACCATCTCCACCCTCTGCCGCCTGACGCTCCAGAAGAAATTCTGTGACATGATCGGCTCCCGGATCCTTCTGATCCCAGTGGAAGACGGGCAGAACATGTTTATCTGCGGTCATGAGATCACCTTTTTTGATATTCACTCTGCCAAAGCCAGGCAGTTTGGCTTCCGGGCCCGTTTAGCCAGCGGCACAATCCTTGCTTTCACCGGCGATGAGCCCTTCCATCCCCTGTGCCTTCCTTATGTGGAACACAGCGACTTCCTTCTCCACGAAGCCTTCTGCCTCTACCGCGACAGGGAAATCTTTTCCCCTTATGAAAAGCACCACAGCACGGTTCGGGAAGCCTGCCAGCTGGCGCAGGAATTACACATCCCAAATCTGGTGCTGTGGCACACGGAAGACAAACAGATAAAACAGAGAAAAGCTCTTTATACCGCCGAGGGACAGGACTATTACTTCGGACGTCTCATCGTTCCTGATGACCGGGAGATCCTATCCCTGCAGGCCGGGTCTGACGAAAAATAAGGCTGACCCGCTTATAGCAGAGAGCCGTAATAATACTTACCACCACTCCTTTTACTATATTAAAGGGGCCTACCGCCAGAATGGCGAACGTCCATATATTAGAGATTGCCGGATTGATGGCTGCCCCAGCTGCCAAAATGGACTCCAGGGGCATAAAACGGGAATAAAACGGGAGCATCACCAGGGCATTTAACACCACAGCCGCAGCGGTCATGATCACTGTCCCTAACCCCATCCCGAAAAAGGCGCTCTTTTTGGAATGGCGGAACTGATACACCATTCCCGCAGGGATCACCAGGGCGCATCCCACGCAAAAGTTGGCAAATTCCCCTACAAATCCGGTGGTGGTAGGCTTTAAGATCAGCTTAACTAAAATCTTTACAAACTCCATGACCACTCCCGCCCACGGCCCCAGGGCAAACGTACCGATCAGCACCGGAACCTCGCTGATGTCCAGCCCATAAAAGGACGGGGCCAGAAATGGGAGCGGGATCTCAAAGACCATAAGGACTGCGGCTATAGCGCCAAACATAGCAATAAGGGATACATTTCTCACACTGAGCAATTGATCGTGTTTCATTTTTCTCCTTTCGCTTCGTGGGCCTCCCGGATGGATGGCAGCCTGCGCCTTTTGGGATCATTCCCTCTGGCCTTTGATAAAAAATGCTCCGGAGGTATACACTTCCGGAGCATTTCACATTTCTCACTGTCATTTCTTCTCACATCCAGACTATACTGTCGGCCCTGGAATCACACCAGGTCAGCCGCCGAAGCGGGTCGCGGGCTATACCGCCGGTAGGGAATTTCACCCTGCCCCGAAGAACTTTTCTATTTTACATGAATCATAGCATAAAAGCCGTTCATTTTCAATAGTAAACAGAAACCTATTTAAATATTCAGATTCCTGTTCCGACGATATTTATTTACAGTACAGCCGCCCGGACAGATACCACTCCCATTTTTATAAGAGCCTGTAGAACCAGGCAGCTGCAGTTAGACGTTACGTATAAGCTGTGCCAATATTACTTGGAACCGTCCTCAGGATGATTCGGGAGGAAGTTCTCGCGGTAATCCTTGTAGGTTTTCTTCACCAGACCCGTCAGGGCAAACAGACCGATGACGTTGGGAACAACCATCAGGGAGTTAAAGCAGTCTGACATGTTCCATACGGTTTCAACCTTCAGCAGGGAACCGATGATGATGAAGATACATACTAAAATGATGTACGGTTTTACCGCCTTATCGCCGAATAAATATCTCACATTGCTCTCACCAAAGAAATACCAGCCTAAAATGGTAGAGAATGCAAAGAACAGCATACAGATTGCGATAAAGATCGCGCCGAAGGAACCAAAGGCTGCATTGAAAGCTGCCTGGGTCAGTCCGATACCGGTAAGGAGCGTGCCGTCCACATGTGCCGGGGAACCTGGCTCCAGCATCTTTGTGCCGATGATAACGAATGCTGTCATATTCAGTACACAGAAGGTATCAATAAATACAGATACGATGGCAACCTGTCCCTGCTGGCAGGGATGGGCTACATTTGCCTGTGCGTGAGCGTTTGGAGTGGAACCCATACCAGCCTCATTGGAGAACAGGCCTCTTGCCACGCCCTTCTTAACTGCTTCCTTCATTGCAACGCCGAATGCACCGCCGCATACTGCCTGAGGTGTGAAGGCGCCCTTGAAGATCGATACAAACATGTAAGGCACGTTCTGGATATTCATGAGGACAATGATCAGTCCGCCTAACAGATAGAAGCATGCCATAATAGGAACCATTTTCTCTGTGATGGCGCCGATACGCTTGATGCCGCCGCCGAAGATACACCATGCAACGATGGCAAGAAGGATACCAACGATGATCTTATCCATTGCCACCTGCTGCCCAAAAAGAGCGAAGCTTCCAACACCGGAGAAAAATGCGGTATGGAACGCATCGGTAATGGAGTTGGCCTGAACTGCATTTCCGAACAGTCCTAAAGCCAGGGTAATGAGGATCGCAAAGGCTCCTGCCAGGAATTTTCCAAACCCACCCTTAAACGCCTTTGTGATGTAGTAAACAGGGCCACCGGCTACTGTTCCATCTGGATGAACCGTTCTTGTAACCTGAGCCAGTGTTGCCTCGCAGAAAATAGTAGCCATACCTAAAAATGCGGATACCCACATCCAAAAGATAGCGCCAGGGCCTCCGGCTGCGATAGCCGTTGCCGCTCCTGCCAGGTTACCAGTTCCTACCTGGGCTGCAATAGCAGTGGTCAGTGCCTGGAAGGATGAGATCCCGCTAGCACCATGGCTGCCCTTGTCTTTCTTAAAAAGTCCGCCGAACACTCGCTTCCATCCATTACCGAACTCTCGGAACTGGACGAATCCGGTCTGGATCGTGAACCAGATGCCGCCGCCCACCAGAGCGATCAGAAGTACATAGCCGGTAAGGAAATCATTGGTCTTTAACAATAAGTTATTAAATAGTTCCATGCAGCTTCTCCCTTCTTTAGGACATTGTTAAATAAATATCGCTTACCCTTACTATACCATGATAATCTGCAAATGTCACGCTTTTTTTATAAATAAATCATATATTTTTTATTTTGTTTATATATTTTTTCTATATTACTTCTTTGGCTTTCTTTCTTATTTCCGGCACTTTCACCTATTCCCCCATTGCCATCCGGTAAATCTCCGTCATTTCTTCTTTTCCCAAAACGCAGATGCCGGGAAGGGTGCGTGTTCCCATGTTGGTACACTTGACCGCCATCTCCTCCAGCCTCTCTCTTTCCACACCCAGCTCCTTTAAGGAGGAAGGCATTCCAAGGCTTACAAAGAAATCCTCTGTGGCTCTGATCCCCGCCAACGCAGTATTCATGGGGTTCTCAAAATCCATATCCAGATTCCACACATTTACCCCATACCTGGCAAACCGCTCTGTGTCATGGGGACAGGTAAACCTGGCCCAGGACGGCCATAAGGCTGCCAGGCCGGCTCCATGGGCAATAGCCGGATACATACCGGAAAGCTCATGCTCCAGCTGATGGACCTGCATCATAAAATTGCGGCCTGCACCGGTAAGTCCATTGTGGGAAAGGCTTCCCGCCCACATAAGCTCTGCTCTCGCGTTATAGTTTTCCGGCTCTTGATCCGCAATGCGGCCCGCATGGATCACGGTCTTTAAAAGCCCTTCTGCAATGCGGTCGGTAAGAAGGGTATCCTTTGTTGGGCTGAAATACCGTTCCATGGTATGCATCATAATATCCACGGTTCCGCAGGCTGTCTGATACCGGCTGACGCTGTATGTAAGCTCCGGATTGCAGATAGAAAACAGGGGGCGGTGGGTAACACTGTTAAAGCCTCTCTTTAAGCCGCTCTCCTCGTTGGTGATCACGCAGGAGGCGCTCATCTCACTGCCGGAAGCGGACAGGGTCAGGATCACGCCTACAGGAAGGGCTCTCTTAGGAGCCTTACCCTGGATAAAATAGTTCCACACCTCCTCATCCGGGTTCCCCACACCGTCGGCAATGCATTTTGCGGAATCGATCACGCTTCCGCCTCCTACGGCCAAGATCATATCTACCTCTTCCTTCAGGCAGAGGGAAATCCCCTCCTTTGCCTTAGACAGAGTAGGGTTGGCCTGTACGCCTCCCAAAGTCACATACGGGATCTGTTCTGCCTCCAAAGCCCCTGTCACCGCGTCTAAAAGCCCTGATTTCTTTGCACTTGCTCCCCCAAAATGAACAAGAACTTTGTGAAATCCATACTCTTTTACCAGCTTCCCCACCTGCAAATGGGTATCCTTTCCAAAGATCATCCTGGTTGGTGTGTAAAACTCAAATGATTCCATCGGCTATACCTCCTCCTGCAGGATATTCCCAAACCTCTGCTTTTATCCTGGCTGGTTGTTTCTGTCTGACTTGTTTTTCTCCAGTCCGTATAGAAAGCAGATTTTTTAAAATACCCTTCCTTTTGACATTATTTTCTGACATTTATAAGGTATCTCAAGTTTACCACAAAATTCCATTTTTAGATAGAGTGAGATTATTGAAATTTTAGATATATTTTAGAAAACGTCTGCCGTATCCATAATGGGAAGCATATTCCTCCGCTTTTTTCTATATAGTGAAAGGAATCCATTTTGCAGGCAGGATCTGTCTTATGAAAAAAGCAGCAGCCACCCTTCTTCTTTTCTTCCTCTCCTTCTGCGCAGGACAGGGGATCGCCTGGACCGTAGGAGGATGTCTGGAAACCTCCGCCGCCGGTACTGCCCTTCCCGCCTCCTCCCAGGAAAATTGGGGGCTGGGGTTTCCGGAGGAGGGTAAAATGCCTCAGGGAAACGCCAGCCCCCAGGAACTGAAACAGTTTAACGCCCACTATGTGAGGGAAACAGACGAAAAGGTGATCTACCTTACCTTTGACGCCGGTTATGAAAACGGAAATACCGTCCCCATTTTGGACGCCTTAAAAAAGCATAATGCCCCGGCTGCCTTTTTCCTGGTAGGGAACTATATGAAAACCAGTCCCGACCTGGTAAAGCGTATGGCAGCTGAGGGGCATATTGTGGGAAATCATACCTTTCATCACCCGGATATGTCTTCCATCTCATCCAGGGAAGCCTTTGAAAAGGAACTGAACGACCTGGAAAGTATGTACCTTGAGATCACAGGCCAGCCCATGAAAAAATACTACCGTCCTCCCCAGGGCAAATACAGTGAGAGCAACCTGAAAATGGCCTGCGACATGGGATACCATACCTTTTTCTGGAGCCTTGCCTATGTAGACTGGTATGAAGAGAAACAGCCCTCCAAAGAAGAAGCCTTCAAAAAGCTTTTGGGCCGCATCCACCCCGGCGCTATTGTCCTTCTGCACAGTACCTCCCAAACCAATGGGGCAATCTTAGATGAGCTCCTCACCAAATGGGAGGAGATGGGATACCGGTTTGGCTCTTTAAATGAGCTGGAAAACATGTAAGAGGCTACAAAAGCCCCTTCCATTCCTCCTCCTTAAAACCCACAAGCACAATCCCTTCTCCTACCAAAAGAGGACGCTTCACTAACATTCCGTCTGTGGCCAAAAGCTCCAGCTGTTCCTCCTCGCTCATGGAAGGAAGGCGGTCTTTCAGCTTCATCTCCTTGTAGAGATTCCCGCTGGTATTAAAAAACCGCTTTAAGGGCAGGCCGCTGGCCTGATACCATGTACGAAGTTCTTCCTTTCCCGGGTTTTCCTCCTTAATAGGACGCTCCTGATATGAAATCCCATTCGCTTCCAGCCATTTCAACGCTTTCTGGCAGGTCGTACATTTTTTATAGCACAATACAGTAATCTTCATGTTGTCCGTTCCTCTCCTTATCCTTTCCTAATAGAAGCAGCCCAAAGCTTTAGGGAAGCTGCCGGCAGCTGATCGAGTCCTTTTTGCCTCTCACTGTTACATTGCTCCCCTTGATCCTGACAGCAGCTTCTGAGGATGCTCTGTCTGGGCTGTCCGCTTCCTTTTCTTTTTCAGCGCCCTGGATACCGGTATCCTCTGCCTCAATATCCAGACTCCCCTCCCCCTGAATGGTGAGAAGCCCGGAATGGATCCGGATCCCATTTCCTTTTGAAAAAATCCGGTTCCTGCTCCCTCGTTTCAGCTCCACGGTCAAATCTCCATCTACCTCCACAGCAGCGCCATCCTGGGCTTCAAACTCCGCTCCATCCAGTGTCAGGGTATACATACCTCTCGTATTTCTTAAAACCCACCCAGCTCCTTCGGTGGTAGTCCCACGTCCAGGAAGAACCGCCTCCGTCCCTGACAAAACCAGGCGGCTTAAAGCCGCCTGTTCCCTGGAAGTAGTGAGATTGAAACGGGAAGCCAGCTTCATTCCCCCCACAGCAATTGCCATGGATGCAAGGATCGTGGCTAAAATAAACCCTACCGGCTGCAGGATCCGCAGCCACTTATTATTGGAGTTATTTTCCATTTCTTCCCCTTACTCTTTATCTTCATTTTGATTCTTCTGTCCTCTTTTGGTTTCTGTATTTGCTGCTGCCTGATGGCAGGCCGGCAGACAGCAGACTCCGTGTTCCTGACCTAAAAGAACTTCGCAACTTCATCCAGGGATTTTCTTGCAGGCATCTGTGGATCTGCAGCGCCATAGCCCAGCGCGATCACTGATACGATTTCCTGATCCTCCGGAATGGACAGCTTTTCCCTGAGCCCTTCCCCATCACGGATCCCCATGATCAGCGTATCAAGCCCCAGCTCCTTTGCCTTTAACACCAGGTTTTCGTTGTTCAGCCCTAAGTCGTAGCATCCCCATCCGTCTCCCAGCTCATTGCAGGCGGTTCCGTCTGGGTTAAATCCTGAGATTCCCTTTACAAAGGCAGTTACGATCAGAACCGGCGCACCGGCGCTGTTGTTCTGATTGAATGCCGGAAGGCAGTTCTCCCTTATATCCCGTACCACGTCCTCAGACATTGCCACATAATATCTTGGGGTCTCTGAATTTTTCCAGGAAGGGGCCAGATAAGCTGCCTGGATCAGCTCCTCCACCTGCTCCCTTGTCACCTTTTTTTCTGCCTCATACTTGCGCATACTTCTGCGCGCTTCCATTGCTTCCCTTAACTCCATATTTGTTTCCTCCTCTTTCCCTTCCTTGGATTTACTGACTTCCTCCTAAAGTTTCCTCTGCAAAGCTTCGGCTTCGGGAGAGCCTATCATAAAACTGGGAATAAAAATCCTCCTCCCAGCAATAAGGCCTCATATAAAATTCCTTCAACACATACAGTGTCAGGGCTTTTCTCAGATCCATTCCATCTTTTTCCTGAAGATTTTTCTCACCGGCCGCCTTTTCCCAAAGCTCTCTCTCCTGAATCTCCTTCTGCCGGATCGCCTGATCCAGATCTTTAAGGAAATAGTGCCAGTCCCTGATAAACCGCTCATAGGATCCCATGTCCTCCATGCCGATCCATTTTTTCACCTTTACCTTGGATTTCCCTTCCTTGGGGCATTCCTGTGTCTGCAGAAAATACCGGAAGGAACGGTTTTCATAGAGCCGTCCCAAGGGAAACAGACGGCAGAAATCCGGGCGAAAATCATGTATGCTGCACCTTCCCTCCCCGTTTAAGTAAGGACATTTCTCCTCCTGTCCTGACATAGACAGATTAGGAAGGATGATCCCGTCTACGATATGAAGCTCCAGGGGGCCTGACAGCAGCTCCTCAAAAGATACTCCCAAACTTTTCCTCAAACGGAATACATCAAAGGGGTTCAGCACAACCGAATTTCCCATTCTGCTGCAGCATTTACTGCATCCCTTACAGCCGCCGCAGTCCGCCTTCACCATATCTCCTGCATCGTACAACCTTCCGTCCGATATTTCTTCCATAGAAATATTCCGCTCCAACGGCCTTCCTCCTCTCCCTGGATCCTAGGCATCATTCCCCTCGTTTTCCAGCTTGTCTTCCAGCTTGTTTTCCAGCTGCTTTTCCCACTCCTGCTTTTTTTCCCACTCCTGGCGCAGCCCCTTCATCCGCCTGAAATAGGAGCTCATCTCGTCTGCCATACCGGAAAGGCGGTTTAAAAGAGTAGAAAAATCCTTCAACATCTCATCATCTGTAAAATATGGATATACAATATCATGATCGATCTCGCTCCAGCCTTCCTCAAAAAGGGTCCTTCCCTGGATCTCTACATAGTATCCCTTATATTTGATGATATAGTGGAGGGAGCGGTAGATCCCATCAGAACGGATTTCAATCAGATCCTCATCATAGATCCTGGAATCACCATTGCGGCGATAGACCTTTGGACGCTCCGCAATATAATAATGCCTGGGATCCTCATCAAAATCAGCGATGCGGTCCACTACATAAAGCTTGGGATCGTTCTCAAAAACATGGGTAATATAATTGTGGAAATGGATCCAGTCCTCCCGGTACAAAAAGAATACACGGATGCCAATGAGATCGGTCATATATTTGTGGTAATTGGTTCGGTCAATGTGCTCAAAACGGGCAAAATGCTCGTTGCGCTTGCGTATGATCTTTTCAATGAGATGTCCCGGGTTCTTAGTCCGATAGCGGTAAGAATGGATCCCAGCCCGCTCAATATCGTAAAGATAATCATAGACAAAATCCTTGCCTATGCTGCGCAGCTTCCCCTCAATAGACATATAATCGTCATAGATCGCTGTCAGCTCCTCCCAATCCAGCCCGGAAGCTGCGAACTCCTCTGGCTCAATATTGTACTGCTTCAAAAATGTATCCTTTTGGATCATCGGTCACTCTCCTTAATGGTCTGCGGTTCCTCAACAGGTTCAGTATACCATCATTTGACAAAAAAAACCAGGCTGTCCTGAAACAGCCTGGATGGCTTATAAACTTCCGGGACAGGATTCAAGTTAATCTTTCAACTGCCCCTCATTTTCTCCCCAAAATTCCAGAATATCCTTCAGAGCCTTTTCGCCGTCCCTGCATCCCAGATCATACATTTCCTGTATGGTTTCCGGGTTCTTTTCGGTGCGGCTGATCTTAATCAGACGGCTTGGACGCAGGATCATGCACTCGCCCTGGGCTTCCATGCGTTCCGCCTCCTCTATCTCTCTGTTATATATCAAATACCGATCCTCCATCTTGCGGATGAAATCAGGATACCGGCCATAGGCCAGGTGCAAAAGCCCTCTCATCGCCTTGGGACTTTGTTTTTTCCGGTATCCCCTAGGCCTGGTAAGAATAACAAGGTTCTTCCGAAATCCCATTTTCTGGAAGGCTGCCAAAGGAATGGAATCTGCCACCCCTCCGTCTAACAGCTTATATCCATCGATCTCTACGATCCTGGACACCAGAGGCATGGAGGCCGAAGCGCGGATCCATTGGAGCTGTTCTCCCTTCAGGCTTTCGCACCGGTGATACACGGGCTTTCCCGTCTCCACATCCGTGCAGACTGCATAAAATTCCGTCATGGACTGCTCAAAAGCCTTATGGTCAAAGGGATCCAGTACGTCCGGAAGCTCATGATAACAAAAATCATTCCCCACCAGATCCCCTGTTTTTAGCAGGGAACGAATGCTCATGTACCGCGGATCCCGGCAATATTTCAGATTATAGCGTATGGAACGCCCCCTCTGGCCAGATACAAAGCTGCATCCGTGAATTGCTCCCGCAGAAACACCGATCAAACCGTGAGCCTGTATCTTCTGCTCTAAGAGCACATCCAGCACCCCAGCTGCGTAGATTCCCCGCATACCGCCGCCTTCCACCACAATTCCGCGTCTCATCTCCATATGTCTGCCCCCGCCTGCCTTTCCGTCTGTCGCTTATTCAATATCAGCCTTCACCTGATCCCAATCACCGCGCCCAATGAGCCAGTTTAAGGTTCTGTGCCACAGGTTTACGATTCCCAGGTTCATTCCAGCCGGTGCAGGAAGGTCATGCTCCCTTGCGCTCAAACAAGCCCAGTGGATACAGGATACCATATCGTACACATCTAAGATCTCCCTGGGGCTCTTCGGTTTGGATTTCGCCATAACACGGCTGATGCTGGTTCCCTTTCTCAGGCTCTTGATCAGCATCTGGGCGTCGCAGGGGTGATCCGGGAACTCTAGGTTCTCCACCAGTCCCAAAGCCCACTCCATAATATACAGCGCTTCATACTGACGGATAAAATGATGCTGCTCCTTCTTTGTTGCCTTCATATTGTGGATATATTCCCACTCGACAGGTGAGAAGTAATCCTGGGTATTATTGTTGTCAATGTAATCCATCAGGAACATCTGAGCGCCCTTAAAGCCCTGCTCCTCATCCAGCATACAGCCGGAATAAATAGCTACACCCATAAGAGCTAAGGCACGCTTTGCCATCTCCTCCAGGGAAGGGCAGGTGACAGCCGCCCCATCCTTTACCACTGGAAATTCAGCCGGTACATAGATCCCCTTTAACATCAGCGTTTCCATGGTGCGCATACGGCGCTCAATCTGCTCCTTCGATAAATCCTTTCTGGCGCGCAGCACTGGCTCCTGGTATGGAAGATAGCAGCGGAAAGAGGTCTGGCCCTTATCAGACATCACTAGCAGGCGCTCCCCCTTCTCCCCACGGCAGTAAAAGGCGTCTGTCCCCTTTTCCCTGTCCTGGATCAGCATGATCCCTTCAAGCTCTCCCAGCAGGTTGACAAACATATTCTCAACCATATTCTTTTTCTCTGCAGCGCTCCTATTTTCTTCCACGTCGAACTCATACTCCACCAGGATAAATCCCTTGGCCCGGCCAATCTGATACAGCAGATTAGTCTTTACCTCTGCCGCCTCTGTCTTGACCTGGTAAAAATGGGCGCAGGCCGCCTCTGTCTGGCGGTCAATAAATTCCTTTGCCTCCTGTCCAGCAGACTGGCAGGCCACAGCCAAACGTACCTCTATATCCTCATTGTGAAGAACCAGGGTATCCCCTTTTCCCTCAGGATCTAGTCCAAAAGCCCTGCACAGCACAGCTGTTACCTTTTCCTGGGAGGCGATATCGCTGAAGATAAAAGCCTTTCCCTCGTATCTGGCCGCCTGAGCCCCATTCTTTTCAAGTGTTTCCATATTAAATAAATCTCCTTCTTGGGTATTCAACAGTATCAAACAGTTATGTCTGATTATACTATGTTTGAGGGAAAAACACAAATTATTCCTGCAATTTGTTTAATCCAGCGCAACAGTTCCGCTATGGAAGGATCCAGGCAGGCTCCCCTAGAGAAGCTCTATCTGTTCCTCTCTTTCCACCGGAATATGAAAACCCTGGATCATATGATCATAACATTCCTCGCACAGGTCAAAGTGATGGATCTCCCCGTCTTTTTCAGAAAAATAATCCCATGGGTGATCCGCATGGAAACATCCTTCCCGCAGGATCCCGTCCTTTACCGCCAGTTTCCTGCCGCATCCGTTGCATATTACGGTTTTTAGCTGCCCGCTCCGATTGTATTTTCTCATGTTCTGTCCTTGCCTTTCTCTGCCGCATCTTCTTCTGACCCCAGCCCCTTCTCCCGCCGCAGTGCGATCCTGCACGGAGCACTTTTTATGTAATAGGAATATTGCGGAGTAATTTCCTATTACATAAAAAAGGGAGAGGCCGAAGGTTCCTCTCCATTATATACGCAAATGATCCTGTTTTTCATTGGTAATTCTTTCATGCAGCCTCAGATATTCCGGTTCCACATAATAACCGCATCCTCTGTGGGATTGTGATAATATTCTTTTCTCACCGCTTCTTCCTCAAAACCATAGGATCTGTAAAGGCTTCTGGCTCCCTGATTGCTCTCCCGCACTTCCAGGGCTATAGCCCTGACCCCTTTTAACCTGGAAAAACATGTCATGGCATCCATTAGTTTTCTTCCGATCCCCAGCCTGCGGTACAGGGGAAGCACAGCGATGCGCTGGATCTCCCCCTCGTCCGCCAGGATCCTGAGGACTGCATATCCAAGGATCTGTCCATGATCCTCATAGATAAAATAGGTGTCCAGGGAACTGTCCAGCCCGGAGCGGATCATGTGCTCCGGCCAGCTCTCTGAAAAGCAGATCCGCTCCAGCTCTGCCACCTGTTCCACATCCTGATCCTTCATAGAACGTATTCCTCTGATCAACTCCATCCATGTCCCTCCCATTTTTTGTGCAGCCATTCTGGATCTGATAAACCGCTTTCCCGACAAACCTCTTTCCCAGCAAATATCTTTCCCATCAAACATCTTCCCCGAAAAACTGTCCTGAAACACATTTTTCTAATAATCTCCCGGAAGCTTTGCCGCTGCTCCTGCCTCAGACAGCTCTGCTTCCCTCTGCCGCTCCGCCTGAGGCTTTCTCAGATAATCCGGGGCAAATTCATCTGCGGATACCAAACGGACTCCTCTGTATCCTGCACTCCCCTGACCTTCCTTTTGCAGAAGGGCCTTCATACCCAGGGCTGCCACACAGGCCGCCCGCTGCCGGTTCATCTGAGCCGGGGCAAAGGTATAAGGAACTGTCACAGTATCCTCAATGATCGGGCGGTACACAGGTACGCCGTCCCCCAGGAAAATAACAGGCTCCCCTATCTCATTGAGCCTGGCAGCCAGTTCCCTCATGTCCATGGGCTTCTGCTCCATGACCACCTCCAGGTCATTTTCTGTCCGGTAGAGCCCTGTATATACCTGGCTGCGCTTCGCATCCATAATGGGGCACACAATTCCCCTGGCTCCCCATATATTATATGCCATGGCATCCACAGTGGGAACATGGATCAAAGGCTTACTTAGAGCCAGTCCCAGCCCCTTAGCCGTAGCAGCGCCGATACGCAGGCCTGTAAAGGAGCCAGGCCCGGCTGCCACAGCAATGGCGTCAATGGTATCCATATCCAGCTCCAAAAGCCTCACAATCTCATCCAGCATAGGCAGAAGGGTCTGCGAATGAGTCTTTTTAAAGTCCACTGTATATTCCGCCGTCAAAACATCATCTGTCACCAGAGCCACGCTGGCTACCAGGGACGAGCTTTCCATTCCCAATACCCTCATGATCGTTCCTCCACTGTGATCCGCCTGTAATCGAATCCTTTCTCCAAATCCTTCTCAATGGTTACCCATACTGCCTCCCTGGGCAGAAGCTCCCGGATCAGGCCCGGCCACTCGATCAGGCTTACCCCCTGACCGAAAAAACAATCCTCATAGCCGATCTCATCCATCTCGCTCACATCTCCAATGCGGTATACGTCAAAATGATACAGGGGAAGCCTCCCCTCCTCATACTGCTGTACAATGGTAAAGGTGGGACTGTTCACCGGTTCCCCGATTCCCAGGCCGGCTGCAAACCCCTGGGTAAATACGGTTTTTCCCACTCCCAGGTCACCCTCCAGACAGATCACCTGCCCCGGCTTTGCCTCCTGTCCCATTTTCCTTCCCAGCTCATACGTCTCCTCTGGTGTTTTCGTCTCTATTACCATACTTTCTCTCCTGTCAGCTTTCCTCACGCCTATATGCCTGCCTGGCATATCAGCGGGAAAAGCTGTTAGTTTATGCCCTTCATCGTGAGGGAGATCCGCTTCTTGTCCAGATCCACGCTCAGGATCTTCACATCTACCACATCGCCTACGCTCACCGCCTCCAGGGGATGGCGGATATAACGGTCTGTCATCTGGGAAATGTGCACTAAGCCGTCCTGATGGACGCCAATGTCCACGAAAGCTCCGAAATCAATGACATTGCGCACTGTTCCCTTTAACACCATACCTGGCTTTAGATCCTTCATCTCCAGAATATCGCTGCGAAGGATGGGGCGGGGCATCTCCTCCCTTGGATCTCTCCCAGGTTTTTCCATTTCTTCCACTATATCCCGAAGTGTGATCTCTCCGATGCCTAAGCTGTCTGCCATCTCCTTGTAATCCCGGATCTTTCGTCCGATCCCCACAAGGCCTCCCTGAGCCAGCTCCTGCGGCTTGTATCCCAGCTTCTCCAAAAGCTTCCCGGCAGCAGCATAGCTCTCCGGATGAACGCTGGTCGCGTCCAGGGGATTCTCCCCTCCTGTGATCCTCATAAAACCAGCGCACTGTTCAAATGCCTTAGGCCCCAGCTTCGCCACCTTTAACAGCTGTTTTCTGCTTGTAAAAGCGCCGTTTTCCTCCCGGTAGGCCACAATATTTTTAGCTAAGGCCTTTGAAATTCCCGATACATATTCCAACAGGGAAGCAGATGCTGTATTCAGATCCACACCTACACGGTTTACACAGTCTTCTACTACGCCGCCTAAAGCCTCCCCCAGCCGCTTCTGGTTCATATCATGCTGATACTGTCCCACTCCAATGGACTTCGGATCGATCTTTACTAACTCCGCCAAAGGATCCTGAAGACGTCTGGCAATGGAGACTGCGCTTCTCTGGGCCACATCGAAGGAGGGGAACTCCTCTGCAGCCAGCTTGCTGGCAGAATAGACGGAAGCCCCTGCCTCGTTGACGATCACATACTGGATCGTCCCTCTGATCTCCTTCAGAAGTTCCACAATGATCTGCTCCGATTCCCGGGAGGCTGTTCCATTCCCTACCGAAATTAGGGAAATATCATAGGTTTTAATCAATTCCTTGAGAAGCCTCTTGGCTTCCTCCACCTTATTCTGAGGCGCAGTGGGGTAAATAACCGCTGTATCCAGAACCTTTCCTGTGCCATCTACCACAGCCAGCTTACATCCGGTACGGAAAGCCGGATCCCATCCCAAAACCACTCTCCCCACAATAGGAGGCTGCATGAGAAGCTGTTCCAGATTCCTGCCAAAGACACGGATTGCTCCCTCCTGTGCCTTTTCTGTGAGAGTGCTTCGGATCTCACGCTCAATGGAAGGCCCTATAAGGCGGTTATAGCTGTCCTCAGCCACCTCCCGAAGCACAGGGGACGTATAAGGGTTATCCGACGTGATCGTCTGGCTTTCCAGGTAAGAGATGATCGTTTCCTGAGGAGCAGCTATTTTTATGGACAGGATCTTTTCACTTTCTCCCCGGTTCAGAGCCAGAATACGGTGTCCGGCAGCCTTTTTGACCATTTCTTCATAATCATAATACATCTCGTACACAGATGAGGCGGTCTCATCCTTAGCCTTTGACTGAAGAAATCCCTTATTCATGGTAATATTCCTGATATACTTACGGAACACTCCGTTGTCAGAAAGGCGCTCTGCCAGAATATCCTTTGCCCCGTCCAATGCCTCCTGAGGAGTTTTTACGTCCTTCTCCTCAGACACATAAGCCTCCGCCGCCTTTAGGACCGGTTCCTTTAAGCGCTGGAGAGCAATAAGATCTGCCAACGGCTCCAATCCCTTTTCCCTGGCGATCATTGCCCTGGTACGGCGCTTAGGCCTGTATGGGAGGTAAAGATCCTCCACCGCAACCAGGGTCTTCGCCTCTCTGATGGCCTTTTCCAATTCCGGCGTCATCTTCTCCTGATCTGTAATGGAGGAGATCACCTGCTCTTTGCGCTCCTCCAGACTGCGCAGGTATCTCAACCGTTCATCCAGATCCCGCAGGATCTCATCGTTTAAGGAGCCGGTGGCCTCCTTACGGTATCTCGCAATAAAGGGAATGGTATTTCCCTCATCTATCAGAGCAACAGCAGCCTCCGCCTGACGGCGTCCGATGTTCAGTTCCTCTGCTAACGTCTTGATAATATCCATATATTTCCTCACATTAATATACTTTTCTGAAACTTCCAGCGGTTCTATTATAGTCGATGGCAGGCGGTTATGCAAGACAGAGCTTCCGTTTCTGCCGTCTGGACACCAGGTGATTTTCATGGTAGAATACCATCAGCACACAAGAAAGAAAGGTTTTCAAACATGACAGATCAAAATGCAAAAAAAACGGCCCCTCAGGGACCGAGGAAGGATTTCACTTCCTCTGACCGCCTGGGAGCCTGCTCCATTATTGCGGGGATCATTGGGATCATCACCAGCCTGTTTTATCTTCCCCAGTCCCTTTATTTTAACCGCTCTATTCTGCCTCAGGGCCTGATCTGCGGGGTCATCGGGCTTGTTTTCGCCCTTCTGTCCCGCAATGCCGATCTATCGCCGAAAAAATCCTTCCGCAAGATCAGCATCACCGGGATCGTCCTGAGCTCCATCGCCATCCTGCTCAGCTTCCTCTTTTTTTACGCCTTGGCAACTTATTACGAAGCCCTGAGCGATCCGGTGCTTGGCCCTCAGATCAATGAGCTGATGAACCAGCTCCAGGAGCAGCTGTACCGGTCCATACAGGAGACTACCGCCGTTATCCGCCCATGATCCCAGGCAATACCGGTCAGTTTAAGGGCGGAAGCAGATCGATCCCCTTTACTGCCAGCATATAATTTTTGTACAGCCAGTTTATCAGCAGGATGATCCCTCCGATATAGGCAAACAGGACTTCATGCCCCAGATAATATCTGGGGTTTTTTGCTGCCTTGGATGCAAGGAAGCTGAGAAGCTCTGCTGCCAGGACTGCCGCCATATAGGCTACCAAAGGGTGATAAGAAAGGCTCAGGGCCAGATCTCCCCTGAGGAGTGCCAAAAAAGCCCTGGTTCCTCCGCATCCGGGACAGTAAAGCCCTGTGAGAAGATGAAAAAGGCAGGGAAATCCCTGCCCTGTGATCCATTTCATCCATCTGCCCATTACAGAGCCGCCCGGATCATCTGCTTGATCCCATATTCAGACTGTTCCTGTTCTCTTTCATCATAATCTGCGGCTGCCTTCTTAAAAGCTGCCTCTGTCATAACCTCTGTGAGGAAAGCAAATTCATCCATTCCCTCTAATTCGATCACCTGAACCTCTCCAAAGAGAGACTTCACATCTGCCTCTTTGTTTTTAAAGGAACCGGCTGCCCGGACAAAATACCGGAACTGCCCCTGATCCATGGGGACGATCGCCTGCTTCTCCTCCGTCCATCCTATGGGAACGTTGTGCTTTAAATTCTGGGCCGCCTCAATAATGTCTGCCACTACTGCGCTTCCAGTAGGCAGCTTTCCTGCTCCGCTTCCATAAAACATAGATGCTCCCAGCATATTTCCCTTTACCATGATCCCATTGTAAACGCTGTTCACGGAGTAAAGGGGGCTCTCCTTGTGGATCAGCATGGGGGCCACGTAAGCGCGCACCTGATCCCCCTCCATCACGCTGGTTCCCAAAAGCTTCACAGAGGCGCTCATCTTCTCTGCATACTTAAAATCCACATCCGTGATCTTTGTGATTCCTTCTGTATAAATATCCTCATAATCCACTTCTTTTCCCGTGGCCATAGCGGTGAGAATGGCAATCTTCCGGCAGGTATCATACCCCTCCACGTCCGCCTCAGGATTGCGCTCCGCGTACCCCAGCTTTTGGGCCAGAGCCAGGGCATTTTCAAAGGAATCTCCTTCCCGGTCCATCTTAGTCAGGATAAAATTGGTCGTTCCATTGAGGATGCCGGTGATCTCCTCAATATGTTCTCCCATAAGACAGCGGTAAAGAGGACGGATAATAGGGATGCCGCCGCCTACGCTTGCCTCAAAGAAAAAGTTTACATGTTTTTTTCTTGCAATGGAGAGAAGCTCTGTTCCGTGAGCCGCCACAAGAGCCTTATTGGAGGTAACAACATTTTTTCCCGCCAGGAGACATGCCTTCACAAACGGATAGGCTGGATTCAGCCCTCCCATGGTCTCCACTACGATCCTTACCTCCTCATCCTCCTCGATAACCTTGAAATCGTGAATGATCTTATCTGCCACTGGACTGTCAGGAAAATCCCGCAGATCCAGAACATATTTGAGCTGGATCTCCTGTCCCGCCTGGGCAGCGATCCTGTCCCGGTTGCTCTCCAATATCTCAGCTGTACCTGAACCAATGGTTCCATATCCCATAATTGCCGCTTTGATCATAATCATATCCTCCCTATTGATCTCTATACTCATCCCATTCCTATTCGCCGGAAAGTATTTTTACATAGTGAATGCCCTTTAAATTCTCCAATTCGTCCAGCATACTGGATACATTGCCCGTGTTCTTCCGGATCTCCACACTGAGAGAAAGGGTTGCAAGCCCATTGACCGGTATACTCTGATGTATTGTCAGGATATTGGCTCTGTACACTGCCACGATATGGAGCAGATCGCTTAAGCGCCCCTGTTCATCGTCCATCTGCACCACAAGGGTGATCGTTCTTCCTTTTGCATTGTCATAAAACTGAAAAATATCATCCTTGTACTTGTAAAAGGAACTGCGGCTGATCCCCACCCGGTCCGTGGCCTCCTGAACGGTCAAAGCCCGCTCTGTCTCCAACAGCTTCTTTGCCTCAACCACCTTCAGAAGGACTTCGGGTACTGCTTTCTGTTTTACCACAAAATACTTACTCTTGTCTTCCATGATGATCCTTTCGTATATAACCATTCAGCCATACCGCCTACAGCCTGACAGCCCTGCTGCCATTCAAAGCCTGCAGGCTTCTGACTTTTGTGTCCGCATTGCAAACACATATGTATTCATGTGGAAGATATTAACATATTTCCCCTGTAAATGCAACTGTTTTATCCCTGATGTACGGCAAAAAAGACACGACAGCCTGCACCGGATCCCAAATCCGTGCAAATGTCATGTCTTTTTCTGTCTTTTGATCTTTCTTCTATGCCTGTTCGTCGTCCCCCGCATTTTTATCAGGACAGCCCAGGCTCATCCAACGCAGGTAAGCGCTGATGAAATTGTCAATGCTTCCGTCCAGAACTGCATCCACGTTTCCGCTCTCCTCGCCTGTCCGGTGATCCTTTACCAGCGTATAGGGCTGGAGGATATAGGAACGGATCTGGCTTCCCCAGCCAATATCCTTCACATCCCCGCGGATTCCAGCCGCCTTGGCTGCCTGCTCCTCCTGCTTCACCATCAAAAGCTTCGCTTTGAGGATCTGCATGGCTTTTTCTTTATTCTGGAGCTGGGAACGCTCATTCTGACAGGTCACCACGATCCCGGTAGGGAAATGGGTGATACGGATGGCAGAGGACGTCTTGTTGATATGCTGCCCGCCTGCGCCGCTGGAGCGATAGGTATCAATCCGAATATCGTCAGGATTGATCTCAATATCAATATCCTCCTCGATCTCCGGCATAACATCACAGGACACAAAGGAGGTCTGGCGTTTTCCCGCGGAATTAAAGGGAGAAATCCGCACCAGGCGGTGAACGCCGTGTTCTGAGCGCAGATACCCATAAGCATTCTCCCCGTCAATCTGGATGGTCACGGATTTGATTCCTGCTTCCTCCCCGTCCAGATAATCCAGGACATGGGCCCGAAATCCCTTTCCCTCTGCCCAGCGGCAGTACATGCGGTACAAAATACCGCACCAATCACAGGACTCCGTTCCTCCTGCTCCCGCGTTCAGTCTTATAATGGCATTATTGGAATCGTACTCCCCGGACAAAAGGAGCTTCATGCGCATCTTTTCCAGGGTCTCAGAAAACTCCTCCACCATCTCTTCGATCTCCGGAAGCAGCGATTCGTCATTTTCCTCATAACCCATCTGGATCATAACCTGAATATCCTCATACTGCTGCTCCAGAGCCTTGTATGTGTCTACTTCATCCTTTAAATTCTTAGACTCCTTCACCTTTCGGGCGGATTCTACCGGATTATCCCAAAATCCCGGCTCCTCCATGGACTTGTCTAATTCTGCGATCCTGGCTACCTTATTGTCCAGGTCAAAGTGAATCCCTCACTTCCACCAATGGCTTCTCGAATGCGGACAATGCATTTTTCAAATTGTCTAATTCAACCACTGTTTCACCCACTTTCTATCAAACTTTCTGGAATCATTTTCTATGCGCTGCCTGAAAACGATCCGGCCCCGCAGCCTGTCTAAGGCAAAGAGGCCGGATCCTTCTATAGAGCAGACATGCTATTTTATTCTTCCATGGCACTGCTTATACTTCTTACCGGAACCACAGGGGCATGGATCGTTGGGGTAGATCTTCTGCTCCACCCGCTTCTTAGGCGCACTTGGTGAGGAGGCGTCCTTATTCGTCCCCATCACCTTAGCCGCTGGCTCACGCTCCACCTTCTGCTCCACCCGGATATGGAACAGGATCCGGATCGTCTCCTCCTGGATGGAAGCCATCATGGCCTCATACATCTCATAACCCTGCATCTTATACTCTACAACCGGGTCTCTCTGGCCATATGCCTGAAGGCCGATGCCCTCACGCAGAGCATCCATGTCGTCCAGATGAGCCATCCACTTATTGTCGATCACCTTTAACAGCACCACCCGCTCGATCTCACGGATCTGCTCCGGCTCAGGGAACTCTGCCTCCTTCACCTCATAAAGCTTAATGGCTTCTTCCTTCAGATTATGCTTTAATTCATTCTTCTTCATGGAAGCCTTATCCTCCGGAAGGGTTACCGGCTTCAAAGGAATAATAGGAAGAAGAAGATTGTTTAATTCTTTAAGATCCCACTTGTCAGAAGGCTGATCGTCGGCAATGGAAATGTCCACAGCATTCTCCACAATATCTGTGATCATCTTCAGCACCAGATCCCGCATGTTGTCGCCGTCCAATACCTTGCGGCGCTCTGCGTAGATAACCTCGCGCTGCTCGTTGTTCACCTCGTCGAACTTTAAGAGCTGCTCGCGGATACCGTAGTTGTTGCTCTCGATCTTCATCTGTGCCTTTTCAATGGCATTGGAGAGCATCTTATGCTCGATCTGCTCCCCTTCGGGAACGCCCATCGCCTCAAACATGGCCATCAAACGCTCGGAGCCGAACAGGCGGAGCAGGTCGTCCTCCAGAGACAGGTAGAACCGTGACTCACCTGGATCACCCTGACGTCCGGAACGTCCGCGCAGCTGATTGTCAATACGGCGGGACTCATGGCGCTCTGTACCGATGATCTTTAATCCGCCTAAGGCCTTGGACTCATCATCCAGCTTAATATCCGTACCACGGCCTGCCATATTAGTAGCGATGGTAACAGAGCCGTGGATACCTGCATCCGCTACGATCTCTGCCTCCATCTCGTGGAATTTCGCATTCAGCACCTTGTGAGGGATCCCCCTCTTGGTCAGCATCTTGCTTAAAAGCTCAGAGGTTTCGATGGCAATGGTTCCCACCAGCACCGGCTGCCCCTTCTCATGGGCTCTTGCCACCTCGTCCACTACTGCCTTGTATTTTTCCTTCTTGGTCTTATATACTGCATCCTCCATATCCTTACGGATAGCGGGACGGTTGGTTGGGATCACAATTACGTCCATGGAGTAGATATTGCGGAACTCCTTCTCCTCTGTCTGGGCTGTACCAGTCATACCAGCCTTCTTTGCATATTTATTGAAGAAGTTCTGGAAGGTAACGGTAGCCAGAGTGCGGCTTTCCCGGCGCACATTTACATGCTCCTTCGCCTCAATCGCCTGATGAAGGCCGTCCGAATAGCGGCGGCCAGGCATGATACGGCCTGTAAATTCATCTACGATCAGAACCTCGTCGTCCTTTACCACGTAATCCTTATCCCGGAACATCAGGTTGTTGGCCCGCAGAGCCAGAATGATATTGTGCTGGATCTCCAGGTTTTCCGGATCTGCCAGGTTCTCAATGTGGAAAAATTCCTCCACCTTTTTCACACCCTGCTCCGTCAGGTTCACCACCTTATCCTTCTCATCCACAACGAAGTCGCCCGTCTCCTCGATCTCCTCACCCATAATGGCGTCCAGCTTGGAGAACTCCTTGGAAACAGTTCCACGCTCCAGCTGGCGGGCTAAAACATCACAGACCTCGTAAAGTTTGGTAGACTTGCCGCTCTGGCCGGAAATGATCAACGGGGTTCTGGCTTCATCGATCAGCACAGAGTCCACCTCGTCAATGATACAGTAATCCAGATCCCGCAGCACCAGCTGTTCCTTATAAATGGACATATTATCACGCAGATAATCAAAGCCCAGCTCATTATTGGTTACATAGGTAATGTCGCAGGCATATGCCTCCTTGCGCTGCTCGCTGGTCATCTCATTTAAAACCACGCCTACGGTCAGTCCCAGGAACCGATGAACCTGACCCATCCACTCAGCATCACGTTTTGCCAGGTAGTCGTTGACGGTAACGATCTGAACGCCCTTCCCCTTTAAAGCATTCAGGTAAGCAGGACAGGTGGATACCAGAGTTTTTCCCTCACCGGTGCGCATCTCTGCGATACGTCCCTGATGAAGGACAATACCGCCGATGAGCTGTACTGGGAAATGCTCCATATTCAGTGTTCTTCTGGCAGCCTCCCGGACGGTTGCAAAGGCCTCTGGAAGAATATCGTCCAGCGTAGCCCCATCTGCCAGCCTTTCCTTAAAGATCCTGGTCTGGTCTCTCAGCTCTTCATCTGACATCTCCATCATTTCCGGCCGCAAAGATTCGATCTTTGCCACAATGGGCCGTATCATCTTCAGTTCCCGGTCACTGTGGGTTCCGAATACCTTTTCAATCAAGTTCATTGTATACTCTCCTAACTTACTCTCTATCCTTGTACTACTTACTTTTCCATACCTTGTATTTCCACATTCCGCAGCACGCCTTACGGCCTGGTGACGGCATGATACAATCTTACTTATTGTAACACCGGCGAAAGATTAATTCAACGGGTTAATAAAAAATTAACATTTTGTCCACACTTATGGTCAACTATACATATTATACAAAAACTATGTTCGTTTTTTTACCTGTCCACATTATCCCCATTTTTTTATACACATTACCCACAAAGTTATCCACATCTGATTTTGTCCATTTTAAGGCAAAAATCAGTTATACACCAAGTTATCCACATTATCCACATTTTTTTGATTGTTTCTACTTTCCCATTCTTTTTATTTTACCCAAATTTTATTTTTGTATACTTGTAATAAACTTGAAAAGCACGGAATTAAATACATGGATTTCTATTGACTTTTTAGGACAGCAGTGTGTAGAAGTCAAGGCTTCTGTTTATATAAAAATTAATGAATCTACAATCTCTGTTTATATATATTGAAGCGAAATTTCATGAAAAATTAAGATAAATTGTATAGCAATTTGGATATTTTGATTGTAATTTTACAATAAATATGCTATAATATCCCTATCCCAAGAAAAGGAGTTGATGTTTATGCGTTATACCATAACAGGAAGAAATATTGAGGTAACTCCAGGTTTGAAAGCTGCTGTTGAGAAGAAGATCGGCAAGCTGGAACATTTTTTCACTCCTGATACAGAGGTCATCGTAGCGCTCAGCGCCCAAAAGGACCACCAGAAGATTGAGGTCACCATCCCTATTAAGGGCAACACCATACGCGCGGAGGAGTCCAGCTCTGACATGTATGTATCTATTGATCTGGTAGAGGAGATCATTGAGCGCCAGATCCGTAAATATAGAAAGAAACTCATCGACAAGAAGCAGGCAGCCCTCTCCTTCTCCCAGGCATTTATAGAGGAGGAGGATCAGGTTCAGGATGAGGAGATCCAGATCGTAAAGACTAAGAAATTTGCCATCAAGCCAACCATACCTGAGGAGGCATGTCTCCAGATGGAAATGCTGGGACATAACTTCTACGTATTCCTCAATGCAGATACAGACCAGGTAAATGTTGTTTATAAGAGAAAGAACGGAACGTATGGACTGATCGAACCGGAGTTCTAAGGAATACTCCTTAGGATCCACTCCATTCATGTTATCAAATGGCTGTAAGCCAATATGAGACAAGCCCCCGGCGGGATCGCCGGGGGCTTGTCTCATTCATATTTGTCTCATTCATATTTGTCTCATTCAGCCTTGTCTCTTATTTCTATTTCTTATTTTCCATTTCTTCCTATAGGAAAAAATCAGTCTAAAAAGGTCACTGCCTTGCATGGCGTGCGGTAATACGCTGTGGTAATACAGATGCCTGTGGAAGGGTTGCTGGAATGGATGACCTGCCCGCCGCCGATATAGATGGCCACATGATTGATGTAATCACCGCTGGCATAGAATAACAGATCTCCCGGCTTTGCCTCGCTGACAGGAATGGATTTTCCTCTGGCCGCCTGATCCCTGGAGCTTCTGCCAATACTGATCCCGAAATGGGCAAACACGCTCTGGGTAAAGCCGGAGCAGTCCGCTCCATTGGTAAGGCTTGTGCCTCCATAAACATATGGATTACCCAAAAACTGCTTTGCATAAGCCACCACCGCATTCCTTGTAGCGGACTCCACCTTCCCGGAAGACCCTCCCGGAGAATCGGGCTTCTTTTCTTCCACTGTTTCAGGAGCCTTCGTCGCGGAAGGCTTAATCGTAGGAGCCTGAGCCTCAGGAGCCGCTACCGTACTGTCCTTTCCGTTCTCTGGATTGGCCTCGATAGTTGTAACCGGATCCGGGGCTTTCGTCTCTTTCTTAGAAGTCTCGGCAGGCTTTTCCTCCTTCTTAGAAGCCGCTGTCGTCTCCTCTTTCTTTGCAGCCGTTGTTGTTTTCTTTTTAGAAGCCTCTTCCTTCGCGTTCTCCAATTCCTCTAACGCCTTCTCCGCCTCTTTCTTTCGCGCTTCCTCCTCTGCCTTCTTCTTCTGCTCCTCCTCCACAGATACTGCCTGGTTAAACTCCACGTTTGTATTCATATATTCCTTATATACGTATCCCTCCAGGTCAGAATCCACCTGTACCTTCAGGAAATCTCCCTCCTGGCCAGTAACTACATAATGAGCCCCCTCAGACAGCAGGGTCAATGTCTTTCCCTCCAGATCCGGCGTCTGACGAAGCCTCAGGCTGGGGGTTCCCACAATGGTTCCATAGGTGGTTCCCACCTGCTTTGCCCTGGCTTCTGCCTGGCTCCCTGTCACAAAATAGTCTGCCTTTATGTAGCCGGTCACAGAACCAGACCGGATCTTATACCATTTTCCGCCTTCTCCATCCACAGTGTCCAGAATCGTGGCCGCACAGTCATTGGCGATCTTGCCTGTTACCGCACTGCCTGTGTTGGCTTCCGTACGGATATTGACTGTGCCGTTTATATTGGAAACCGCTATATTATCGTAAGCAGAGGCTTTTTTCGCTGTCTGGGCCGCTGCTTTCTGTCCACCGGAAGATGAGGCGGCCGTCCCTGCCCCATCCTTCGCCTTTGCTGTCCCTGCCCCCTGGCCTGCGGATCCGGATGAAGCCTTCGCCGTTTTGGCGGTGGAGGACTCGATCATACTTGAATAAGAGGAAGCCAGCTTCTTTTCCGGTTCCTTATTTCCAGCGTAATAATTATTCAGCGCCACGGATATGCCCGCCAAAGAGGAACCGCTCTCTAAGTTGGTAGATGCCGGCACGGTCGTAGAAAAAGCGCAGCTGCACAGCCCGCCGATCATCAGTACTTTCTTCCACTTCTTCATCTGAAGCCTTCCTTCCTGTATTTCACTTCTGTTTCTTTCCTACATCACTGATGGTATTATAACACATGTAAAATGCTTATTACAATTCTTTTTCTTCTTTGTCTGAACACATTTTCCTATATTGTGGTAAAATAGAAGGTACACCCATGTTAGTAACAATTCAGCCATGTTACGCAAAAGGAGGTATCCGTATGTCACGTAAAACCGTGCTTGTCACTGGCGCTTCCCGTGGAATCGGGAAAGCAGTTGCAGTCAAATTCGCTAAAAAAGGATATAATGTAGCTATCAGCTGCGTCCATCGAGAAGACCGTCTGATGCAGACAAAGAGGGAAATTGAATCCTTTCAGGTTCCCTGCCTGGCCTACCGGGGGGATATGGGGGATATGGCGTGCTGCCAGGAGCTCTTTGACCAGGTCAAAAAACAGTTTGGAGGAGTGGACGTACTGGTCAATAACGCCGGAATCTCCTATATCGGCCTGCTTCAGGATATGAGTGCTGAGGATTGGGAACGAATGCTCCACACCAATCTGACCTCTGTCTTTAACTGCTGCAAGCTGGCCATTCCCTACATGATCCAGGAAAAGCAGGGAAAGATCATCAATATTTCTTCCGTCTGGGGCGTAGTGGGAGCTTCCTGCGAAACAGCTTACTCAGCTACCAAAGGAGGGATCAATGCATTTACCAGGGCCTTGGCAAAGGAGCTGGCTCCCAGCAATATCCAGGTCAACGCTGTGGCCTGCGGGGCCATCGATACAGAGATGAACCAATGGCTGGAGGAGGAGGATCTGATCGCCCTTGTAGACGAGATCCCAACGGGCCGTCTGGGGAGGGCAGAGGAAGTAGCGGATCTGGTTTATCACCTGGGCTACAAAAATTCTTACCTTACCGGGCAGGTAATCGGTCTGGATGGCGGCTGGATTTAACGAAACCTTGCCTTATCCTTACAAATACCTTAACTAGCTTGACCTTGGAGCAGCTCCAGGGTATAGAATGTGGGCATAGCAGAAATATATACCATCTTGTAAGGAGGCACGTTTTATATGAAAAAGAAATATTTTGCGATCGCAGCACTTTCCATGGCATTGGCAGCAGGAAGCGCCATGACTTCCTTCGCAGCCGGATTTGTAAGAACCTCTCAGGGAACCAAATATCAGTGGGGTTCTGGAGATTACTGCACCAACAATTGGGTAAGCTATAAAAACCATTGGTTCTTCTTCGGAAATGACCAGCTGATGCGCACTGGCTGGATCCAGAGAGACGGAACCTGGTACTATGCCGCTGATTCCGGTGAGCTTCAGGGCGGCCTTATGAAGATCAACGGCAATGTCTATTATTTTGACAACAACAGCTGTAAAATGGTTACTGGAGACCGAACAATGGGCGATGGCAGAACCCACACCTTTACCGAAAACGGAACCACAGACGGCGGTCCTTATGTTTACACAGAGTGGAACAGCGACGGTTCCCTGCGCCGGGGCACAAAATTCGGCGTTCGCTAATCGATCAAGCATATTAAAAAGGCATCCTGTATTTCCCAGGACGCCTTTTTTATTATTTTTTTACTATTTTTTCTTACTGTTTCTTTCTTACTCCACTGTCACGTACAATTTAAAAAATTCTTCCTCCGGCAAAGGCTTATTGAGATAATATCCCTGGATCACATCGCATCCCATCTCCCGAAGGACAGATAAATGTTCCTCTGTCTCCACCCCTTCTGCCACACACTTGATCCCCATTTTTTTACACATCTCGATCATATGCTCTACGACCAGCCGTGCCCTGCTGTCATGATAAATGTCGCTGACAATCCTGCGGTCCAGCTTCAGAGAATTAAGCTTTAAGGAATAGAGGACATAAATATTACTGTACTCCGCGCCAAAATCATCCAGAGCGATCCGGTATCCCGCCTGGACAAACCGATCCACTATTGTCTGCAGGCCTTTATTGTCGATGGAACCAATGGACTCCGTAACCTCGATCTCCAAAAGCTCCTTGGGAATACCATATCTTTCTACAATCCTGTCTGTTTCCTCCAGAATTTCCGGTTCCAGTATCGTTGCCCGGGAAAAATTCAACGAAATTGGGAAAGAGTCCCATCCCTTTTCCAGCCATTTCTGAATGGAGCGGCATACACTTTCCAGCACAAATAGGTCGATGTAACGAACCAGACCGGCTTTTTCAATAGGCGGAAGGAATCTGGCTGGAGATATGATCCCCCGCTCCCGGTCACAGTAGCGTATCAGGGCCTCTGCACCGCAGATTTGTTTCGTATCTGTCATGGCCTTTGGCTGCAGATAGGTGTAGAAGCAGCCGTCTGCAATGGCCTTTTTAAGCCCTTGCTTCATATCCTCCACCGTTCTCGCTCCGCCCTCCAGCGTACCGTTTCGCAGCTTGCCCACCGCAATCTGTATCTTTTCTTCTACCTGGCTCTGCATTTTCTCCACCGAGATAGCGCTTGACTCCCACGCATGGGCTAAGACAAACATTCCATCGCACAAATCCCCCAGACGCTCCTGCAGATCCCTGCAGCGCTGAGAAAAATTTTCATAAGTAACATCTGGGCATAAGGCCATAAACCGGCCGCCTCCGGAACGGAATACCAAGTCTTTCTCAAAGAGGTCTGTCAGCACCTCCGAAGCTGCCACAAGAAGTTCATCTCCCGCCCTTCTTCCATATTCCTCATTGTAGGATTTCAGATTCATTGCCTGGATCTGAACCAATCCCAGGGAGCTATAGACATCCTCGTCTACCTCCTGAAGGTAGGATAAAAAGCTCTGATAATTGAACACTCCTGTAAGCTGGTCATGCTGCAGGGCATGATTGTAGCTTGCATTCAGCTCGTACACATGGTCCATTTTGTGGAGGAAGCTGGTAAGGAGCGCTAGAAGCTCCATTTGATCCCGCCGAACCGCCGCATGCTCCAACAGAACAATCACTCCCTGGCCCCCTGACTCGTAGGAGCCAGCTAAGAGGATGGGAAGCGGAACTGGGGTATCCCCGTAAAATTCTGCAATCAGATCATATCCAAGGCTGGATTCATCCTCAATCAAGATTTTATTATCCGGGTAAACGGTCAATAGGAGCTTTTTCAGCAGCTCTGCATCCTGTTTGATGGATTCGTCATCTTTTACACCGTTCATTTTCCACATCCGCTCCAGACGATAGCGGTTGCTGTAATGCTTTTTACCATATAATGCTGTCCGTTTGGCATCGAACAGCATACCAATATATTCCAAAAAAGTATATTCTGTTTCCTCCCGCCTTGCTCCCTGTTCGATCCTGCTCCAGCTCTCCTTCAATAGATAGAGAACAGATTCGCACTCTGCTTTTCTCCTTTCCAGCATCGTACTCTCCCTAAGGAGGATCGTCCTTTCTTCCGATTGACCGTTTTCAAACTGATGCTCTTTAATATACATCACTTTATTCAGTCGCGGAACAAAGCATTTCCATATCTCATCTTCCTTCGCCTTGAGATTTCTCATACAGAATGGGCATGGTTCCGTCCGGTTGTAAAGCAGCTCGTAACAAGTAGTCCTTCTCTTAGAAAAACCGCTGACACCAAATGCAATCTGTCCCGTGGTATTCATATCCAGAATCTCATAGGTAGACGCATCGATGGTCATTTGGATATCAAACCCCTGCTTCATATCCTCTAACTCCCGATACATGAGCAGACAGTTTTTCCCTCTCCGTTTCGCTCCCTTCAAAGCATGAAGGGCATACTGATACAGCTGCCGGAAGGTCATTCCTTCAGAAAACTGCATACAGATCCCGGCAGTCAATGTCACCTCGACTTCCTCTGTCCCGACCTGATACCTGCGGCTCAGATTCCTTCTCAGTTCCTCCACCTGTTCCTTCAGCTCAGACTCATGAGACAAGTTCTGGAAGTACAGAAGAAAGGTATCCCGCTCCACACGCGCTTTGATCACAGAGCTTGGAACACTCCTCACAATATCGGAACTGATGGCTCTCAACAGTTCATCTCCTGCCAGATAACCGCCTCTCCGATTGATCTCCTTAAAATAATCAATATCCAAAAGGGCAATGGCGCTGCTCTCCTTTGGCGCTCCCAACAGACAGTCCCCGATCAAAAGCTTTGCTGTATTATAATTGTAAAGACCCGTTACATGATCTGTCTCTGCTTTCTGCTTTAAGGAAAGCTCTCGTTTTTTCAGGGAATTAATATTTTTCACATATCCAAAAATGATATGTTCAGAGGAATCCGGTGATATAGTGACCCGCATATTTAGCTCTACCCAAAGGATGATCCCATTCATCTGCTTCTGGCGGAACTCAAAATTTGGGATTTTCTCACCATCTAAGGCTGCCCTGCATATCTGCTCTGGTTTATAGTAAGATTGGAAACGCCTTCCGTCATCCTCATTTGCAATGGTGTCTAACAGATACTGGTAAAGATCTTTAATATCCCGGATGTCATTCAGGGATACCAGCTTATCTCCTCTGTAATCCCAAAAATCCTCCAGGCAATCCTGTTCTACATTCAGACGGAAACTGAACATCATGTCCTGTTCCTGAAGCATATCACGCATGCTTTCTTCCTCAAACACACGCCGCTCTGCTGCTTTTTGGGCAGTCACATCCTCCGATATTCCCACTGCACGGATCGGTCTCCCCTCATGCCATTCCGTCACCGTATAGGTAACCTTTTCCCACCAATACGGTTCCCCCTGATAGCTGACACGGATGATACAGGAGGATACTCTCTCTCCCTCCTCCAAATCCCGGTACAGCTTCCTTATGGCCTCTATGCTATCTGGGTGGATCGCCTTGCTTTCGATCAGAGATTCCGGAATATTCTCAATAAGGATCCCTCCGCCATGAACTGCCCGGGATTCCTCTGTCTGTATGATCTGCTTTTTTCTAATATCTAATTCCCACATATTAAGGCGGCTGTATTTTCTGGCTACGTGAAAGAGCTGCTCCGTGTGGGTCAGCCGCTCCTCCAACTTTTTTCGCTCTGTAATATCCATGACCATACCGATCATAGCCATAGTTCCATCATCTAAACGGGTGATTCCCCCATTGACATGAACCCATGCAAGATTTCCGTCCCGCCTTTTAATCCTATATTCCAAAATAATACGGGAAGACTGTTCTGCAATACCCTGTTCCAACTCCTTTGTTATCCTTGGAAGATCGACCTCATATACCAGGGGAAGTGCTAAATTATCCAGCTCCTGGGCCAGCTGTTTTCTTGTATATCCGTGGATTGCCAGATAACCGTCATTGGCGTACAGAACAGGAAAGCCCTCTGTCATGGCAGCCTTAAAAATGCCATCTGTGCTGCTGTCGCTGATAATGCGCAGTTCATCGTTGATCGTCGAAGCCTTCTTGTCCAGATTTCGTATGATACCTGCAAACAGATCCGGTGTTCCATTCTCGTCCCGAACCATATGGCCATGGCACATCAAATGGATCCATTGTCCATTCCGATCCTTAGCTCTGTACACAATGGTGTGCCGTTCCGTTTCCCCTCTGGCGATCTCCTGGTTGCTCTTGATAAACAGAGATTTATCCTCAGGATGAATCCTATCTCCCCAGAACAGGGCTGCATCGTCAATGATCTGGGCCGGAAGCCCAAAATCCAGCATCATTTTATAGGAATACATAAACTGGCCTGTTTTCAGGTTGCCGGCAAACACATAATCGTCCTCGCTTTCCGACAAAACCTCAAACAGAGCGTCCTTATTATATTGAAAGGTAGGAAGGGCCTGTTTTCTCTGATCCTTTTCCTTTCCTGTGAACCCCTTGTGGATGTAATATTCTCTTTTTCGCATATACATCTGGGTATCTGCTATAGAGAGGACATCTGAAACCGTGAGATGCTGATTTCCCAAAACCTCTGCAAAACCATAGCTGAAGGTCACATCATAATTGAGGCCTACCGAAGCCCTGCGCTCCGCTAATGCTCTCAGGATCCTCTTCATCCACTGCTCTGCCTCTGACAGCTCCCTGTTCTTAAACACGATAATAAATTCATCCCCGCTGAGGCGGAACAAAAAATCCTCTCCGCTCAGTTCTCTCTGGATGGTATCGGAGGCAAAGGTTAAGAGACGATCTCCCTCCACATGTCCATATGTATCATTGACCCATTTGAGGCCATTAATATCATATAAGGCGACGATCAGCCTGTCTTCCGGAAGCATGTCTTTAAGGGTAATCTCCAGCTTCTTTTTTCCCGCACTGCGGTTCATGACCCCAGTCAGCTCATCTGTGGAAGCCTCCATAGAAAGCTGCATATACTCGGTAATATCCACGGAATTCTGGGCATGATACCATCGGTCTCCCGCCTTTTCCAAAATATCATAATTCATATACTGACGGCCTGTGAGCGTGTTGTTTTCCCGCCACAGATAAGAATTTCCCAGATCCTTCTTTGTCAGCCGGCTTACCGGACAGAAGGCACAGCGGCCTGTCGCCCCCTTCTGCAGTACCTGCCAGCAAATCTTCCCTTCTGGATGCTCCAGTCCAAACGTCTTTTTCATATATTCATTCATATATACGATCTCATCTGTTTCCACATCTGTGATGTATACATTGGAATTGATTTCACTCAATATTTTTTTGTAAAATTCAGGATCAAAATGTTTATCCACTGGCTCTCCCCCCTTCCCTCCCTATATGTAAACCGGAAGGATTTTGTAAAATCTTCTAGTCTGATCCGTTAATATCAAATAGATACCTCTATTCTATCACATTTACTTCTAAAAATATATAAAAAAACTCCCCAGAACCGAAGCCCTGGGAAGCTGCAGACCACAATTTACTTTTTGGCTTAATCTTCCAGTATTTCTCCCGATTTCATGAATTTAGGAAACGGAACCTTTTGCATAAAACCAATGATCTGTCCTGATAAAATAACAGTCAAAAGAGAATACACAATTTTACTCACCGGAATATAGGTGAGGGATACAAGCAATACGATCAGGTCACTGATCAAATAAATCCACTGAATATCCAAGGGAAGTACCCGCTCCAGACTCATTGCAAGGGCGTCATCTCCAGTTGGAGCCCCCCCTACCCGAACACACAGTCCGACGCTGACGCCTACGAACGCGGCCCCTGCAACCGCTGCCAAAAACGGCTTTTCACCAATATTAGGATACAAGGGTTCAAACTGTTCAAAGATCCCATAAAAAACAGAAAATCCAATGGAAGAGAGCAGAGAATATGCAAGGAAACGTTTTCCTAGCAATTTCCAGCCCACAAAGTAACATAATACGGTCAATACAAACCCTGAAACAGATGGGGAAATATCAAACCAATATTCCAAGAGAAGCGTCAATCCCAATATGCCCCCCTCTGTGACATGGGACATCGAATGGATATTGTAAAGTCCGAAGGCTAACACAGCACTTCCCAACAACAAAAGTATTACGGGCAATAGTTTAAGTTCTTTCAAAACGGAGCGCATTTAAAAAATCCTTTCTGTAATAGTCTATGCAGTAATTATAAACTCTGGTATAATACCAGAGTCAAGGAGATGTGTGAAAAATATGAAAAATTTTTTTAAAATCGGTGAAATTTCTAAATTATATGGAATTGGTACAGATTCCATACGCTATTATGAAGAAATCGGAATGATCCAGCCAAAGCGCTCTGAATCCGGATACCGATATTACAGTATCCACGATATATGGCGGCTGAATGTAATACGAGATTTGCGCTCCATCGGATTTACCATGGAACAAATCCGTGAATACCTAAAGCACCATACGGTTTCCTCCTCCCTTTCTATGCTGGAAGAAGAAAAAAAGGCTATTGCAGCCCAAATACAGCATCTGAAAATATTACAGAAAAATGTTGACCTCCGTCTAAGGAACATCCATTCCGCTTTATCCCTTCCTCTGAATGAAATCCGCTTAATGAACATCCCTGCCCGCCATTGCCATCGCCTCCCCGAGAAATATAAAAAGGAAGAAGAGATGGATCTTCTGATCAAACAGCTGATCAATCTAAACCAAAACCGATTATATATTATCGGAAATAATCAAATTGGAACTGCGATTTCCCTTCCTTCTCTTTCCAATCAAAAAAGCCTTTCCTACCAATCCGTTTTTCTGATCGATGAAGACGGGTCAGACTGCATCGACGGAGGTGATTACCTCTGCGTCACTTATCGCGGAGATTACAAGCAAAGCGCCTACTGGGGAAAGCAGCTCATACAATACGCACACTCCCACCATTTTACCGTTCGCGGTGACTTATTAGAAATACTCTGGATCGATATTCATACAACCTCCGATGAGTCAGAATACATTACACAATTACAGCTTCTGATCGAGTAAGATCCATACAAAAAGGGGATCCATGCACCCATTCTGGAAGAATCACAAATCGGCAATAAAATATATAAAAAGTGAGTGTGCGGGAAAACCTCTTGTTTTCCGGTACACTCACAGTATAAGATGGGTTCTGTCATTTATAAAATGCTTGTTTTCTTTGGTTGCTATGCTCTGTAAGCATTTCTGGCCAGCTCTATAAATTTCTGCACGGCCTGATTGGACGGCTGATACCGTTTCCAAACCAGCACAGAAGTATTACTTACTTCCGGGGAAAGAGGGCGAAAGGTAAGGCCGGGGATCGACTTCAGCGCGCCCTGGATCACAAAGGCATATCCCAGGCGATGCTCCATCAATGTAGCCGCATTGTCGATCAGGTCATAGGTGCAGAATACATTCAGATGTTCCGTGTCCCCGCCAAACCATGCTTTTGCCTCCCTTTCCCCGATACGCCAGCTGACGATCAGCGGAAGTTTTTGCAGATCGCCGGGGGGTATCTCCGATTTTTGTGCCAGCGGGTCATCTTCCGGCATCAGGATGCTCCAGACTTCTTTTTTCGGCAGCCGCACAAAATCATATTTTTCCACCTCGATGGGTTCCATCAGAATGCCGATATCCAAAAGCCCTTTGTCGAGCTGGTCCTTAATCACTGCCGCCGTGCCGGTATGAAGTTCAAACCGCACCTGCGGATACTTCTGCGCGTATTCCTGCAAAAGTTTGGGCAGAGACTCCGATACCGCCGCAGTAGCGCCGCTACCGATGGAAATCAGCCCCATCGGTTCGTCATCGCCGCTCTGGAATTCCTACAGAATTTCATTCTGTGGCTGCGCGTTCTGCGAACCCTTTTGACCAGCTTACCGCTGGCCGTGGTCTTTTTCTTTTCTTCCAGCAATTTCGCGTACTCTGTCTGCAACTCTTTGACCTTGGGCAGCTTCTTGACGCCCATCTCATCAAAGGCATTCTTTGCCGCCTGGTGGAGCAGAATTTCTTCCTCATGTTCTTCCCGGAGAGAACCGCCTGCAAATCATCTAATCCATATCCTTCGCCCAGGCTGTCCATTCGGGCTGCTTTTTCCCAACCGGGGAGCTTCAAGCGATATGATTTCCCTCGTTTTGATACCTCACAGCCGGACTCTTGCAGCAGTTTCAGCAACGCCTCAAAGTCAGTAGGACTTTGTGATAACGCGTTGTCCATCGCCACACGAAGCAGCTCTCGGTGAGAGGGCTTTGCCTGATCGCCCAGCCATTTGTTATAGCTTTTTCCGTGAGGTTTCGGATTC
>CABQJX010000010.1 GCA_902464595.1 uncultured Lachnoclostridium sp.
AATCCCTGTCATACCCCTCCTCCTCCTCGATAGGGCCGATAATGGAGCCCATGGCGGAAGCAGCAGCTGTACCGGAACCGGAGATAGCGCCAAAGAGCATGTTGGCAACTGCATTGGTATGGGCCAGGGCTCCTGGGATCTGTCCGGTGAACAGCTTTGCAAAATTAATAAGACGGATGGCGATGCCGCCTTTGTTCATCAGATTTCCTGCCAAAATGAAAAATGGGATGGCAAGAAGGCTGAATACAGAGATACCGGAGAAGATTCTCTGAGCGCCGGTGAGCACGGAAGCGCCCATATTCAGTACCGGCAGGATCGCGCATATGGAGGACACCGCCAGCGCGATAGCGATGGGAACGCCTGCGATCAGCATAACAGCCAGCAGGACGAAAATGATCAGACCACAAAAAACGGATATACTCATACCTTTGCCTCCCCTGGTTCATGGAAATCTCTATGCAGCATGTCAATGGCGTTCATAGCGCTGAACAGCATGATCAACAGCCCGGTAATGGGAACGATGATATAGATCCAGCCCATGGAAATGCGGAGGGAGGCTGTGATCTGGATCATGGTCAGCTTGGTGATGGAGATTCCGCCGTAGACCATGACCACCCCGGCAAAGAGAAAGCTCAGGGCATCGATGAATACTTCCAGAAAGCGGCGGGCTGGGCCGGTGAGCTGATCAGCCATAAATCCCATTCTCATGTGATCTCTTTTTCCAAATACATAGGCAGAGGCCAACAAGGACATCCAGGTAAAAGAATAAGTCAAAAGTTCTTCGGATATGGTGCTGGGCCGGTTAAAAAAGTAGCGCGTAACGATCTGATAGGTTCCCACCAGGGTCATGAGGATAAATAAAAATGTAATGACGATCCCCAGAGCCCTCATGATGGAGGCTCTCAGCTTATGCATGTTTTCTATCATTTACGGTTCTCCTTTCATGGAAGCATTGACTTCCTGGATATGTTCATAAAAATCGCGTATTTTCGGATTATTTTCCATCATCTGTTCATGGAGAGGGAGCATCTTTTCCTTGAATGCCTCTACATCTGTGTCGATAAAGGTTACTCCCATGTCCTCAGAAGCGATCCTCTTGGCTTCCTCGATGCTCTTATCCCACTCCAGCATTTCCACCTCAGTGGACAGGGCGGCGGCTTCCTTGAAAATCTCATATTCCTCCGGGGTTAAGCTGTTTAAAAATTTCAGGTTGGCAACCAGCATATCCGGAACCATCTGATGCTTATTATAGGTATAATATTTGGCCACCTCGCCGTGTTTGTTGTTGGTCAGGGCCAGCTCGTTATTCTCTGCCCCGTCAATGACTCCCTGCTGGATCGCGGTATATACCTCTCCAAAGCCCATGGGGGCAGCGGCAGCGCCGAAAGCATTGACCATTTCCACACTGGCAGGGCTCTGCTGTACGCGGATCTTTTTCCCTTTCAGATCCTCCGGCGTGCTGATCGGAGTTTTTGCGTAAAAATTGCGGGTTCCTGCATTGTACCAGGTCACAACCCGGAAGCCAGCCTCGTCAGTGGATTCATAGATTTTTTCCATGTATTCTGTATCTTCCATGACCGCTTTGTAAACGTCCTCCGAGTCAAAGAGATAGGGCATGCTGAAGATTTCATATACCCCTGCAAAGGTTTCCAGATTGGCTGTTCCGGCAACGACAAAATCAATGGCTCCTGTCTGGGTCAGTTCAATGGCTTTCTGGGCTGACCCTAGGATTTCGTTGGGGAAGATCTGGACTTCGTACTGATCGCCCAGCTGTTCTTCTACATACCCTTTAAATGCTAAAAGCCCCAGATGTTCCGGGTGTGTCTCAGACTGGGCGTGCGATATACGTATGATCCTCTTGCCTGAGGAGACAGCGCTGCATCCGCTGGTGAAGACAATCACAGTCCCGGCCAGAAGGGCAGCGGTTACTTGTTTCATAAAGCGTTTCACATTTGGTTCCTCCCTTTTTTGTATTCCTGTACATTCCTTGTGACATGAAGTATCTGCCCTTACAGTCTGCCATACTGCTGCCTATATAGAGCAGGCTTGTCTGAAGGAACAGATCATTTGCAGGTATTATTATAGCGAAAGAATTGTGCCTAATCACTGGATAATTTTAATATTTTACAGTAAAATATTGTTATAATAAGCAAATTGAATCAACAATATTTTAACGGGATCTTAGCAAGATCATAACATCTGACAGAAATTTGGGGCAGCTCAAGTATTTTTCTATTGACAAGAATTGGATTTTCCGCTACACTGACAGCGTATCATACAAGAGGGAGCTTGTGAGCAGGCTGAGAGGAAGTAATCAAACTTCGACCTATAAACCTGATTTGGATAATGCCAACGTAGGGAAATAAGGACGATCATGAACGATCTGTATGCGATAGAACTCATTCCTCATTGGTATGGGTTCTTTTTTGTTTTATATCGCACTGCGCACTCCCCGGATAGGAGGAATTTATGGATTACACGACACAGATGGATGCAGCCAGAAAAGGGATCTTCACAAAGGAACTGGCGGCTGTGGCAGAAAAAGAAGGGATCACACAGGAAGAATTGCGGGAGCTGGTAGCAGAGGGAAAGGCGGTTATACCAGCGAATAAAGTTCATACATGTTTGGAGCCAAACGGAGTAGGCTCTATGCTGCGGACAAAGATCAATGTAAACCTGGGGACATCAAGGGACTGCAAGGATCTGGACATGGAGCTTGAGAAGGTAAAATGGGCAGTCGATATGGGAGCGGAATCGATTATGGATCTCAGTTCCTGGGGCGATACCCGTACCTTCCGCCGCAAGCTGACTTCCAACTGCCCGGCTATGATCGGAACGGTTCCTATCTACGATGCGGTGGTTTACTACCACAAACCGCTGAAGGAGATTACTTCCAGAGAATGGCTGGATATTGTGGAGATGCACGCAAAGGACGGAGTGGATTTTATGACCATCCATGTGGGGATTAACCGTCAGACCGCTGACCGGTTTAAGAGAGCCCGCCGTTTGACGAATATTGTATCCAGAGGAGGATCCATTATCTTTGCCTGGATGGAGATGACGGGACAGGAGAATCCATTTTATGAGCATTTTGACGAGATCTTAGATATTTGTCAGGAATATGACGTGACTCTGAGTTTGGGAGATGCATGCCGTCCCGGCTGCCTGGCGGATGCATCAGACATTTCCCAGATTGAGGAGCTGGTGACCTTAGGAGAACTGACCCGCCGCGCATGGGAGAAGAATGTGCAGGTAATCATTGAAGGGCCGGGACATATGCCTTTGGATCAGATCGAGGCAAATATGAAGATCCAGCAGACCATCTGTCAGGGAGCTCCTTTTTATGTTTTGGGGCCTCTTGTGACCGATATTGCTCCCGGATATGACCATATTACAGCAGCCATTGGCGGCGCTCTTGCTGCAGCAAAGGGAGCCTCCTTCCTATGTTATGTGACGCCGGCAGAACATTTGAGGCTTCCCGATCTAAATGATGTAAAAGAGGGGATCATTGCCTCTAAGATCGCTGCCCATGCCGCAGACATTGCGAAAGGGATAAAGGGGGCGGCCCAGTGGGATCGTGAGATGAGCACAGCACGGAAGAAGTTGGATTGGGAGCAGATGTTTGAACTGTCCATTGATCCGGAAAAAGCCAGAAAGTACAGGGAATCTGCGAAACCGGAGAAGGAAGACACTTGTTCGATGTGCGGCAATTTCTGTGCAGTCAAGAATATGAACCGGATCTTAGATGGGGAGATCGTAAGTATTTTTGATGAATAATGGGTCATATGATGAGGCCTTTTGCAAGAAAAATGAGGCTTGCGGAAGGCCATCTTTTATAGTAAAATAAAAACAAAAATAAAAAATAGTTTTTATTTTCTGGAGGGAGAAGGGTATGCCAAAGATTGCTTATTCAAAGGAGGAGCGGGAGCGGATCTGGGCAGAGCTTCTGCAAACGGGTTTGGATTTAATGGCAAAGCAGGGCGTACAGCATACAACAGTAGAGCAGATTTACCGTAAGGTAGGGATTTCACGCACATTTTTTTATTCTTTCTTCCCGGCAAAGGAGGATTTGATTGTGGAAGCTCTTTATCTTCAGCAGCCCAGGGTGATCCAATATGCACGGACGCTGATGGACGACCCTGGCCTGAGCTGGAGGGAAGGAGTCAGGAAGTTTCTCTATTCCTGCTGCTATGGGGAGAAAAATGGCATTGCTGTCTTGAGTATTGAGGAACAGCAGCTTATTTTTCGTCATTTATCAGAGGAAAACTACAAGATCTTCAGGAAAAGACAGCGCAGCCTTTTTGGAAAGCTCCTGGAATGTTTTGGGATCCAGGCAGATGACAGGGGGATCGGCCTTATGACCAACTTAAGCCTGCTGGCTATGATGATTCCCAGGGCCATACCGGATACCCTGCCGCTGTTTGTACCGGAGGCCGCAGAGGAAACCGTAGAGTTTCAGATTAATGTCATTATTGATGCGCTGGAGCGCTTAAAATACAAAGATGAGGAGGAACAATAATGGGATTTTTCAGCAAGTTATTTAAAGGGCCTGAAATTGATATGGAAAAGAGCAGGGAGAACGCGGGGAAAATGCGCCGTCTTTTTGACCAGGCAGTGGAAAATGGGGAGGATTACCAGCTGATCTTTGGTTATACAGAGGATGTGAGCCGCTTTAATTATGGTTTTGTCCATGGAAGTAAGACAAAGATCGGCAATCTGATCGTCGGGTGGAATGAGGGGCGGTGTGAGATCGTGGTGCTTCCTACGGTTCCAGATCTTTCTGGATGCGGGAGCCCGGTTGTTTACCGGCGTTCCGAAATATTAAAGGCGTATAGGAATAAGTATCCCACAGATGCCTTTGTCATTTATCCGGATAAGAAGGGGTATATTGGAATCAATGCATACGACTGGCTTTCAGATGAATCGCTGTATGTATATGTAGAGCAGGAGAAGGAGCTGGCCGCCTTTACAGATTTCTTTATGAACCATTTTGCAACAAAAAAATAAAATGATGTTGGGGAAAAGGTTTTTTGCCCCCTTTGCTGCCGGATTGCGGTGCACTATGTGTTCTCGCAATCCTCAAAACACCAAAAAGCAGGCGTTGAGAGTAAAATCCGACGTCTGTTTTTATTTTGGAAAAAATCATGTAAAAATAAGTTATTTATAAAAAATATCTGGCAACGACATACCGGGAATGACCGAAAAATGAGGAAATTCAGGCTATTTATTGATTGTCCCCTGTATATAATAAAGCCCTCCGGGAAGCAGACTCCCGAAGGGCTTATTATTTTATCTGAGGCAATAAAGCCTGTGTTATGTAATTAGATCAGACCTCCGAACTGAAGGAACAGAGGAGCGAATACAAGGGATACAATGGTCATCAGTTTGATGAGGATATTGATAGATGGACCGGAAGTATCCTTAAATGGATCGCCGACTGTGTCGCCTACAACGGCTGCCTTATGGGCATCGCTTCCCTTGCCGCCGAAGTTGCCTTCCTCGATGTACTTCTTGGCATTATCCCAAGCGCCGCCGGAGTTAGACATAAAGATTGCCATAAGAACGCCGGTAACCAGGGAGCCGGTGAGAAGTCCGCCTAAAGCGCCAGGGCCTAAGATCAGGCCTGTAGCCAGAGGAGCGAGTACAGCCATAAGTCCCGGAAGGAACATTTCCTTTAACGCTGCTCCTGTAGAAATAGATACGCAGGAAGCGTAGTCGGGACGGTCTTTTCCCTCAAGGATGCCGGGCTTCTCGCGGAACTGGCGGCGTACTTCTTCGATCATCTGGTGAGCTGCCTTGGATACAGATTCCATTGTCATAGCGGAGAACAGGAAAGTGAGCATACCGCCGATGAACAGGCCGATGATCACATGTGCATCCAGAATGTCAATGGTTTTTAACTGGACAGCCTCAGCATAGGAAACGAACAGAGCCAGTGCAGTAAGTGCAGCAGAGCCGATTGCAAAGCCTTTGCCGATAGCAGCAGTGGTATTTCCTACAGAATCCAGCTTATCTGTGATCTCACGGACTGATTTGTCAAGACCGGACATCTCAGCGATTCCGCCGGCATTATCTGCGATAGGGCCATATGCGTCGATAGCCACAGTGATACCAGTGGTGGACAGCATACCAACAGCTGCCAGAGCGATACCGTAAAGTCCCATCAGATGGTTGGCAATGAGAATGCCCACTGCTACTAAGAGGATCGGTACAGCAGTGGACTGCATGCCTACAGCCAGACCGCTGATGATGGTGGTAGCGGAACCGGTTTCAGACTGCTCGGCAACCTTCTTAACAAAACGGTAATCGCCGGAGGTATATACCTCAGTGATGAAGCCGATAAGGACACCGACAAACAGGCCGGTGATAATGGTGAAAGCAGCTAGGAAATTGCCAAAGAACATACGGCTGAGTACCAGGGAGCATACAACTACCAGGGCGGTAGCGCTGTATTCGCCTGTCTTTAATGCCTTGTGAGGATCTGCGTTTCCAATGCTCTTTACAAGAAGTGCGCCTACGATAGAGGACACGATGCCGCAGGCAGATAAGAGCAGTGGGAACAGGATCCCGGCCTCCTGATAAGCTACAACGCCCAGGGTAAGAGCGGAGATCAGAGATCCCACATAAGACTCAAAAAGGTCAGCGCCCATACCGGCAACATCGCCTACATTGTCGCCTACGTTGTCAGCAATAACAGCAGGGTTACGAGGGTCATCCTCTGGGATTCCAGCCTCTACCTTTCCTACCAGGTCAGCGCCTACATCAGCGGCCTTTGTATAGATACCGCCGCCTACACGGGCAAACAGGGCGATAGAGGAAGCTCCTAAACTGAAGCCGGACAGAACGCCTACATCTCTTGTGATGATGTAAAGGATGCCGACACCCAAAAGTCCCAGGCCTACAACCGCCATTCCCATAACGCTTCCGCCGGAAAAGGCGATAGCAAGGGCACGGTGCATGCCGGAGGTGCGGGCAGCGTTAGCAGTACGGCAGTTAGCATGAACCGCAGAGGTCATACCCATGTATCCAGCTAAAGTGGAAAAGCCGCTTCCTACCAGAAAACAGAAAGCAGTGATCCAGCTTTTTGTTCCCAGGCCGATCACTACAAACAATACAGCTACAAAAACGACAAGGATGCGATATTCCGATGCCAGGAATGCTTTTGCCCCTTCCGCAATCGCTCCTGCGATCTCCTTCATCCTGTCAGTGCCGGCGTCTTCTTTTGCGATCTGCTGCTTCAAAATGACAGCAAAAAGCAGTCCCAAAAGCCCAGCCAGCGGGACGAGAAATAACATTTGTTCCATAAAACCCTCCTACGTGTTTGGTAATAAAAATATCCTCTTCCTGTGATTGTAACAGAATCAATTGCATTTTTCAACAAAAATATTTTTGAGTAACTTAAAAATATTGTTTAAATATGAAAAACAGGCAAAAAAGGGGCGAAAAAAGGAGGAAAATTGTTAAAAAGGTGGCAAGCTTTAGATGAGAATGGTAGAATATCATAGAAACATTCAGATCAGCAGAAGGGACAGGAAGAACAAAAGGAATCATTAGGAATAACGGCAAGGATTAGGAATAACGGCAAGAGCGGGAATAAAAGGAATCGTCAGAATGGCGGTACAAAGGAATCGTCAGTGTGGCGGTAAGAGTAAGAAGAATAAGAAAATAATAAGAATAAGAGTGATAAGAGTAAAAGGAGCATCGGTTTATGAAAGTATTAAAGCAGGCGTATCTATATGGACCGGAACCTATGGGAGTGAAAGATATTCTGATCGAGGGGGAAAAAATTGCCAAGATCGCGGATCACATTGACCAGTATGACAGCATTCCGGAAGTGGAGGTGGTCAATCTGGAAGGACGCACCCTTGTCCCGGGGTATTTGGATCTTCACGTCCATATTACAGGAGGCGGAGGGGAAAATGGCCCTGCTACCCGCGTGCCGGAGGCAGCTTTAAGTGTGCTGATAAGGAGTGGGATTACTACAGTGGTGGGGCTCTTGGGGACAGATGGGATTACAAGAAGCCTGGAAAATCTACTAGCTAAGGCCAGGGCTTTGAATGAGGAGGGGATCACCTGCCGGATCCTTACCGGATCCTATGGCTATCCATCTGCTACTCTCACAGGAAATGTGGAACGGGATGTAGCGCTTATTGATCTGATCGTAGGGGTAAAGGTGGCTATGAGCGATCACAGAAGCTCTCATATTGACGGAAAGCAGCTGGCAGATCTGGCATCCCAGGCCCGAAGGGGAGGCATGATTGCCGGATGCCCAGGCTACGTGACCATCCATATGGGAGATGGGGAGGGAGGTTTAAGGCCTCTTTTTGACGCTCTGGATCACAGTGACGTGCCCATTCAGAAATTCCTTCCCACCCATATAGGGCGCAATGAGAAGTTGTTTTTGGAGGGGCTTTCCTATGTCAGGCGCGGCGGAACCATTGACATGACTGCCGGGCTTACAAAAGAAGAAATGGAGGAGACGTCAGAACAGATCCTTCGTTATTTAAAGGAACATCCATCGAACCGGAACATGACACTTTCCAGCGACGGCTATGGAAGCGCTCCAAGATTTAATGAGAATATGGAGTGTGTGGGCCTGACCTATGCCTCTCCTGAATCGCTTCAGAAGCAGTTGAAAATGCTGGTTCAGGAATACCAGGTTCCGTTGGAACAGGTTCTTCCCCTGCTTACGTCGAACCCGGCCCGTGTGTTGGGAATGTCTGGTGTTAAAGGGTGTGTGGCTGAAGGCGCTGATGCGGATCTCATTGTCTATGACAGCTCTATGGAGCTTCTTCACGTGATGGCAAGGGGAAGAAAAGCCCTTTGGAATAAGAAGGTGCTTATGAAAGGAACTTTTGAAGAATAAATAGGGTTAGGATTACGGATAAAATGAGGGTAAGATAAAATAAGACAAGAAATAAGACAAGAATAAAATAAGGTAAGGATAGAATGAGGGAGATATAGGATAAGAATGGCGAAGATTTATGAGATTACAGATTTCCAGACACCGGAGCTTAATGTATACGCCCGCCTTTCAGAGGTACAGCTGCTGCGTTTTTATGAGCCGGCTCCAGGGCTCTTTATTGCGGAGAGCCCAAAGGTAATCGAGCGGGCTTTAAATGGAGGATACCAGCCGGTTTCCTTTCTCATGGAGCCAAAGCATGCAGAGGGAGAGGCGCAGAGGATCCTTGAGCGCTGTGGGGATGTACCGGTGTACACAGCTCCGTTGGAGATTTTGACCCAGCTTACAGGGTTCAAGCTGACCCGGGGAATGTTGTGCGCTATGAGAAGGCGAAGCCTTCCTTCTGTCAGAGAGGTATGTTCCGGAGCCAGACGTGTGGCAGTTCTTGAGAATGTAATGAATCCGACGAATGTGGGAGCCGTATTCCGGTCGGCCGCAGCCTTAAATATGGATGCCGTGCTTCTGACGCCTGGGTGCAGCGATCCGTTGTACCGGAGAGCCAGCCGTGTCAGCATGGGTACAGTCTTTCAGATTCCATGGACTTTTTTTGATCCGAAGAGGGAGCCGTGGCCCCAAAGAGGAATGGAGGTTTTGAGAGAGATGGGATTTCGTACCGCAGCCATGGCCTTGAAAAAGGATTCCATTTCCCTGGATCATGAGGCACTGAGAAGGGAAGAAAAGCTGGCCGTTGTCCTTGGAACTGAGGGGGACGGATTGGCCTCTGATACCATCGCTGACTGTGACTATACAGTGATGATCCCTATGAGCCATGATGTGGACTCCTTAAACATCAGCTGCGCCAGCGCGGTGGCGTTCTGGGAGCTGGGGAAAAGAAGATAGCAGGTGTAAAAAGCAGTTAGTCTTTGCAGATTAACTGCTTTTTTCATAGCTTCCTCCAATTCTCCCGCGCATATTCCTTTGCCAGCTCCACCAGATATTTGTGGGGAGGTTCCATGATCAGATCCTTGCGAAAGAGAATGGAATGAATCCGGTACATTTTCGGTTCCAGGGAAAAATAGGTGATCTTCGGTGAGCTGACAGCGTAGCCGCTGGGGATAAAAGCAGCTCCGATGCTGCTGGATACCATGTCGCAGATGGACTGGGCATGGTTGGTGCTGCAGGCAATGATAGGATTGAAGTCCTTTCCTAAAAAATCATCTACCAGATAGCGGATGCAGGAACCTTTTAACTGGAGGATAAATGGGGTTTCACCGAAGCAGCGAAGGAGCTCCCTTCCAGTGAGGCTGAGGCGGTCTGTGTCTTTCAGGGATTGGCAGTAGGGATGGGAGTTGGGGGCAGCGAAAACGACCTCCTCCTTTTTGAGTTCCATGCTGTTTCCTTTATATGGCTCCAGGGAATTGGCGGTTACAAAGGCAATATCTACGTCTCCTTTGGATATGGAGTTTCGCATGGCGTTCAGATTGTTGTCTGATAATACCAGCTGTACATTTGGGTAATATTTGCGGAAGTCCCCCAGGATGGAGGTCAGCATTTCCAGGGCGCGGGAGGCGGAGGTTCCAATACTTAGACGGCTGGCAGTGGAGATGCGCTGAATATCCTTATTCAGAATATCAGTCAGGGACAGAACCTTGCGGGCATAGTCCGCGTAGAGTTCACCCACAGGGGTGAGGGTATAGACGCCTCCGGTACGCAGGAATAAAGGAGTGCCAATCTCCTGTTCCTGTTTGGCTAGAAACTGACTGAGAGTGGGTTGGGAGATAAAAAGTTTGCTGGCAGCGCGGGTCATATTTCCGGTTTCTGCTAAAACCAGTATATATTCGAGATAACGTGTATCCATGATATTCCTTCTTTCGTTCGCGTTTCTATAAAATGTGCAGTTCCCTTTAAAATGTGCATTTCCTTTTAAGACCTATTATAGGCATTGCTTATAATAATCATAGGAAAGGGCCATTGGAAAAAATGCACAATCAGATATATAATTAAAACATACAAATAGTAAAAATATACACACTTCTGAAATGTAGAGAGAAAATATTGTGGCTAAAACGCTGTTCTGTTATTATAACAGAGATTGCAAATAATGCAAATGGCAAATCTGTATAAAAACGGAGGAATAGGCATGGAGTATAATATTTTTGACTATGGAGCTGTGGAAAATGGAAGGCTTTGGGAGAGGGAAACCGTCCAGAAAGTCATTGCTGCCTGGTGCAAGAGAAGGGATGGGGAGATTCCCTGAAAACCTTATCTATGAAGCATGACAAGTGCGGCTAATATCATATCCTGGAAGCGAAGGGCTTGAAGGAGGGTGGATTGCTGCCGCAGGGAACGATGGAATCACACACAGGAAGGGAGGAGCAGGCAGGTCAAAGGAACCTGCCAAGGAGAGAAAATGAAGACATACATTGTAAAGCGCACAGGACAGATGTTTTTGATCCTTATCTTGATCTCGATTTTCACATTTATGCTGGTTTCTTTTATACCAGGCGATCCGGTATATGCCATGCTGGGGGAAGAGGTTTCCCAGGAGGAGTATGACCGTGTTTACCGCGAATTAAAGTTAGATCAGCCGGTGATCAAACGGTATTTCAGCTGGCTCGGAGGGGCAGTCCAGGGAGACTGGGGACAGTCCACACAGTTCCATAAAAGTACCCTGGAGGTGCTGATGGAGCGGATCCCTATTACCTTATTCTTTTCCCTCAGCGCATTCGCTATCAGTATCCCTCTCGGAATCCTCTTTGGAGTGATAAGTGCTGTTTACAGAGGACGTCCTGCCGATACAGTGGTGACTCTGATCGCCAACATTACAGCATGTCTCCCTCAGTTCTGGATCGGGCTTTTGGTTATGTACATATTTGCCATGAAGTTAGGGTGGCTTCCATCTTACGGCTTTACATGGTTTTCTGAGGATCCGGTCATGGGTATCAAACAGACCATCATGCCGCTGTTCTGCCTGGCTCTGGGAGGCATCGCCACAACCACCCGTCAGACCCGCTCTAGTATGCTGGAGGTGATCCGCCAGGATTATGTGAGAACAGCTAAGAGCAAGGGGCTTTCCAACAAGAAGGTTATTTTCATTCATGCACTGAAAAATGCGCTGATCCCGGTCATCACCATTTTAGGAATGCGTTTGGGTTCTATGTTAGCTGGTTCTATGTTTGTGGAATCCGTATTTAATATTCCCGGAATGGGTTCCCTTTTCGTAAAGGCCATCCAGTCCCGTGATATTCCGGTAGTTCAGGCATGTGTGCTGGTGACAGCCCTTGTATCCTGTATCATTAATCTCTTGACAGATATTCTCTATGCAGTAGTGGACCCGAGAGTCCGTTACGAGTAAGGAGGCGGCGTAATGAAAGACAACGGAAGATGGAAGAAAGCAGTAAAAACGCTGTTTGCCAGAAAGGTGGCAGTGGTCAGCGCAGTGGTAGTGGTGCTGTTTATACTCACGGCTGTTTTTGCCCCGGTTATCGCACCTTATGACCCTAATTATGCAGACTTTGCAGCCTTTTTGCAGGGGCCAAGCAGTACTCATATACTGGGAACCGATAATTACGGGCGGGATGTGCTGAGCCGAATTATCTATGGAACAAGGGTCAGCCTGATCATTGGCGTGCTGGCAGTTATGATTGCCTGCGTGATCGGAACCTTCTTAGGAATGGTGGCAGGCTATTTCGGCGGGATCGTGGACGATGTGATCAACCGTTTGATGGAGGCAGTACGCGCAATCCCTCAGATCATCCTGGCTATGGCCCTTACCGCAGTATTCGGAAGCGGGATCCGGAATCTGGCCATCATTTTGGGAATTTCCTCTATGGCTGGATATGTCCGCATGATGAGAGGCCAGGTTCTTACGATTAAGCAGTCCGATTATATTATGGCAGGAAAGCTTCAGGGAAATAAAAATTTCCGGCTGATGTTTAAGCATATTCTTCCAAATAGTATTTCCCCTATTATTGTTATGATGACACAGCAGGTGGGTTCTACGATCTTAGCAGAGGCGGGACTCAGCTTCCTGGGGCTTGGAATCAGCGCTCCCACTGCTTCCTGGGGAAGTATGGTCAGCGAGGGACGGCTGTTCCTGCTGCAGAATCCTGTATTTTCCCTGACACCGGGAATCTGTGTGGCAGTTCTGGTCATCAGCCTGAATATGTTCGGCGACGGTGTCCGTGACGCCCTGGATCCAAGGCTTAGAGGCGAAGTTTAATTGAGGAGGCGGGAAAATGGAACATCTATTGGAGATAAAGAACATAGAAACCTGTTTTAAAACAGACGGCCAGCTGGTAAAAGCCGTGGACGGAGTGTCCATGTATCTGGATCCCGGCGAGATCATTGGAATTGTAGGGGAGTCAGGAAGCGGAAAATCCGTCACCATGATGAGTATGCTTCAGCTGATCAGTTCTCCGGGAAAGATTACCGGGGGAGAGGTTTATATACAGGGCGAGGATAAAAATATGCTGGAATACGGCCCTGACAGCGAGCAGATGAGGCATATGCGAGGCGGAAAGGTCAGCATGATCTTCCAGGAGCCAATGACTTCTCTCAACCCTGTTCTGACCATTGGCTATCAGATCCAGGAAAACATTATGGAGCACCTTCACTTCAGCAAGGAGGAGGCAAAAAAGAAGGCCATTGAGATGTTAAAGCTGGTAAATATCCCGGATGCAGAGGAGCGCTTTAACTATTATCCCCAGCAGTTCTCCGGCGGTATGCGCCAGAGGATCATGATCGCTATGGCTATGTCCTCTGAGCCCACCGTGCTTGTGGCAGACGAGGCCACCACTGCTTTGGACGTGACAACCCAGGCCCAGCTTCTTGAAATGCTCCGGGACATTGCAAAAAAGACCAATACAGCTCTTGTGATTGTTACTCATAATCTGGGAATTGTGGCCCGGTTTGCAGAGCGGATCTACGTTATGTATTCCGGAAGCGTGGTAGAAATGACAGATACCAAGCGGCTCTTTGCCAATCCGGAGCATCCTTATACCAGGGCGCTCCTTCGGGCGATCCCCAGACTGGATGACCCAAAGGACCGGGTGCTGATCCCGATTGAGGGGCTTCCGCCGAACCCGGCTTCCCGTCCTTCCTACTGTCCTTTCTACGACCGCTGCGAATATCATATGGATAAATGCAGGGAGTGCAGTAAGCCCCAGCTGGCAGAGCTGGAAATAGGCCATTTTGCAGCCTGCCATTTGACAGAGGAGGAGAAGGCGGCTAAGGCCCGGGAGATTGCTTCTAAGGAGACGAAAAAAGCTCCCAAGATCATTGCAAAGGACGAGCTGTGTCTGGATGTTAAAAATGTAAAGAAATATTTTCCTATCTACAGCGGCCTGATGAGAAAGAAGACAGGAGAGGTCAAGGCCATTGAGGATATTTGCTTTTATGCCAGAAAGGGAGAGACCCTGGGAATCGTAGGAGAGTCCGGATGCGGAAAGACCACCCTTGCCCGCTGCATCATGCGGGTGTATCAGCCTGAGGACGGGGAGATCATTTTTAACGGCACGGATATTGCAAAATTTAATGACCGTCAGATGTACCCCTTCCGCCGGAAGATCGCCATGATCTTCCAGGATCCATTCTCATCCCTGGATCCAAGACAGACGGCGGAATCCATTGTGGGCGAGTCCCTTCTCCTTCATAAGCTGGTGAAGAACAAGGCGGAGTATGATGCCAGGGTGGATGAGCTCTTTCGTATTGTAGGATTGGATCCGGCCTTAAAATACCGGGTTCCCCATGAATTTTCCGGCGGTCAGAGACAGAGGATCGGTATTGCCAGGGCGCTGTCTTCTGAGCCGGACATGATCATCTGTGATGAGCCAATATCTGCTCTGGACGTGTCCATTCAGGCGCAGATCATCAATCTGTTAGAGGAACTTCAGGCAAAGCTGGGACTGACCTATCTGTTTATCGCCCATGACCTGGCTGTGGTAAAGCATATCAGTACCCGGATCCTGGTGATGTATCTGGGACGGGTGGTGGAGATTGCTGAGTGCGATGAGCTTTACAGCAACACCCTTCATCCCTATACCAGAACCCTTCTCAGCGCGGTTCCGGTGGCAGATCCTGTTGTGGAGGAATCAAGGGAGCGGATTCCGATCCGCGGTGAGGTTCCAAGCCTGACGAAGCGGCCGGAGGGATGTCCCTTCCATGACCGCTGCCCGAATGCCACAGAACGCTGCAGGAAAGAGGTTCCAGCTCTTAAAAATGTGGGAAATGGCCATGAGGTGGCATGTTTCTTATATGAGTAAACCTTTGTTTCAAGCATCAATAAAAATATAGCCGGCCTATCTTTGTTTTCCTTAACCAATATGGCTCAAGGAGGATAAGAGCAGGAACAGAAAAGAAACAGAAAAGGAACAGAGAGAAGGCTGGCTGAAAAGAGGAGGATAAAAAGTATGAAGCTGACGAAAAAAATTGTATCATTGGCCCTGGCTGCTGCTATGACAGCAGGTATGGTATCTGGATGCGGCGGAGGAAGTTCTTCCAAAATACCTGGAAGCGAAGCAGCCGGAGCAGAGGCCTCTTCGGAGGCAGCTGGAAGCGAGGCGGCCGGAAGCGAAGCAGCAGGCGGGGAAGGGAAGCAGGAGGAACCTGCAGGGGAGCCCCGGGAGGGAGGCAGCCTGACCATTGCCATTCCCCAGGTTCATAATACCTTTTTCATGCCCCAGTCCACTACTACCAGCGACCGTTTTGGTGCGCAGCCTGTGCTGGAGTCTCTGGGACGTGCGGACGAGGAGGGAAATTATTATCCCTGGCTGGCAGAGGAGTTTATTACAGATCCTGATAAGCTTACCTTTACCATCAAGCTGAGGGAGGGAGTGAACTTTACAGACGGTTCCCCCTGTGATGCAGAGGCAGTGGCCTGGAACATCCAGCAGTATATTGATAATGGAAAGGCCAGCGAGATCGGAACTCCAAAGGAGATCCGGGTGGTAGATGACCTGACTGTGGAGATCCAGTATGACCAGTGGGCAAATAACTGGGACAATGTGATCGGTGACATTTACATCTGCTCGAAGGAAGCTTATGAGAAAAACGGAGAAGAATGGTGCAAGACCAATGCAGTGGGAACCGGACCATTCCTTCTGGAGTCCTTTGTGATGGATAATAAGATCACCTATGTGAAAAATGAAGATTACCGCATTGAGGGACAGCCCTACTTAGACAGCCTTGAGATCGACATGATCACAGATACCAACACCATGATGTCTGCTCTGTTAAATAAAGAGGTAGGCGTGGCTATGAAGTTTGAGAATGATGCGATCATCAATTCTATCAAAACAGCAGGCTTTGAGAGCGTAGGACGCAAAAATGCAAACGTAGCGGATATTAAGCACATCATCTGGAACAGCAAGAGCGACAAGCATCCGATGGGAGATTTAAAGGTACGTCAGGCGATCATGCACGCCATCCAGTGGGATGATGTGGCAAAGGCCCTGTCCGGCGGCCTGGGAGAGGCGACGCCATTATTCTGCACCAAGGATTCCTGGGCATATGCTCCTGACGCTGAGTTCTATGAGTATGACCTGGAGCTGGCAAAGAAGCTGTTGGCAGAGGCTGGCTATCCGGACGGATTTGAGACAACCATTTACACAAAGGCCATTGACAATGATACAGCAACCGCATTCCAGGCAATTTTAGCCCAGATCGGCATCAAGGCAGAGATCAATACTCTGGACAGCTCCGCTCTGGCAGCTATGCAGAAAGAGGACGATATTGACGGTTTTATTGCAAACCGCGGCGCCAGCAAGATGGACTTTACCAACAATTATATCCGCCTTTACTCCTCTGAGGGAATCAAGAATCACGGCATTATGCTGAGACCGGCAGAGTTTGAGGATCCCTTATTTGCAGCCAGAGCCGCTAAGACTTTGGATGAGAAGAAGGAGAATCTGCAGAAAGCTGCCAAGGCCCTGGTACAGGATTATGTTATGATCACTCCTTTGGCGGTTGTATATTATGAATCCTTTGCTGTTCCCGGACTGGAGGACAGCGGTATCTACGATGTAAGCCTGGAGCAATGGACACCTGAGGCAGTACACTGGACAAAATAAAATAGCCGGTTTTGGAACCGTATCTTCTGGCGGGCGAAGGCACATCAAGGGCCCGCCAGGGGATCCTTCCGCGATTTTTATAAAAAGGGGATTTAACGATTATGCTGGGAGACAAAATTAAAGTTCAGTCAAAGGTAGTATCTGATTATACAGATGAACAGCTGCTGTTTATCAAGCAGATGGGTGTAAAATATGTGTATGTGATTTTTAAGGACGAGCACACCGATTACGATTCCGTTATGCGGTTTATGGAGCGGTTAAGGAAATTTGATCTGACTGTGACCGATGCAGGAAATGTGGGGCTTTACAAGAGCGATAAGATCCATCTTGGTCTTGAGGGAAGGGATGAGGCGATTGAAAAGTACAATCAATTTAACCGCATCCTGGGAAAAGCAGGGATCCCCATTGTGTATATGACTTGGGAACCGAATCAGGTTCTGACTACGGATTTCAAGGTAAGCGAGCACACCAAAGGCGGAATTGGACGAGTGGTGGATATTGCAGAGCTGGAAAAGCGTCCCTACACTCATGGACGGCTTTATACAAAGGAAGAAATGTGGGATAACTTCAAATATTTCCTGGATCGGGCCCTTCCTGTATGCGAGGAGGCCAATGTAAAGATCGCCCTTCATCCAAACGATCCGCCAGTTGACTGTCTGGTCGGGATCTCAAATCTCATTACATCAGCGGAAGACTACAAGCATGCCTTTGAGCTGGCAGGCAACAGCCCATACCTGGGAATGAAGATGTGTATCGGATGCTGGCTGGAGGGCGGAAATAAATTTGGAAATGTGATGGAGGACATCAAATATTTTGTGGAGAATCAGAAGGTATTTGTGGTTCATTTCCGCAATGTGAGCAGTACCATTCCCTATTTCGAGGAAACTCTTCTGGAAAGCGGGTATGGGGATATGTATGAGATCATGAAGCAATTTGTCCGCTATGATTATGACGGAGTGATCCATGTAGATCATGTCCCTGTATGGGGCGAGAGCGTAGGAGGGGAAAATCCGGCCTGGGCTTACAGTACCGGATATATGAAGGCACTTTTAAACTGCGCAAAGGCGGAGCTCAATCGATAAAGAGGCAGGTATTATTATGATCGCTTATCCAATCAATTACAAGATCAAACCAGTATGGGAAGACGCAGGCTGGGTGTTGGAAAAAGCACAGGGGGCCTTACGGGCCCCCATTTTGCATATTACAGACATTTCAAGCCCACGAAGTACAGGAGGGATCCACGATTATTATTCCAACGGAGATTATTGGTGGCCCAACCCTGATACGCCGGACGGATTGCCTTATATCCAGAGAGATGGGCAGAGCAATCCTGATAATTTTAATGGGCATCGGATCATTCTCCGGCAGATGCGCACCAATGTGGTGTTCCTTACCTCTGCTTATCTTCTTACAGGGGAAGAAAAATACGCATCCCAGGCTGTCCGTCATTTGAAAGAATTTTTCCTGGACGAGAAAACCTATATGGCCCCTCATCTTTCCTACGCCCAGGCAATCTTAGGGGTATGCGAGGGGAGAGGCATCGGAATCATTGACACCCTCCACCTGGTGGATGTAGTTTTTGCAGCGGAGAAGCTAAAAGATGCGGCTTCCATGACGGAAGACATTTATATGGGACTGAAAAAATGGTTTTCCAGGTATCTGGGCTGGATGCTAACGGACGCCAATGGAATCCAGGAGATGAACAAGGATAATAACCATGGGGTATGCTTCTTTGTTCAGGCAGCCGCCTTTGCACGGTTTACAGACAATGAACGCATAGCAGACTTCTGCCGTGATTATTATAAAAACGGCCTTCTAAAACAGGAAGCCCCAGACGGCTCCTTCCCAAGGGAGCTGGGAAGGACAAAGCCATACAATTATTCCATTTTTGTAGTGGATAACATGGTGTCTCTGTGTCAGCTTCTCTCCTCGCCGGAGGACGATCTGTGGGAATACGAATCCCCGGAGGGAAAGAGCATCAAAAAGGCTCTGGATTTTATTACCCCTTATCTTTTGGATAAAGACTCCTGGCCCTATCCGCCGGATGTGATGCATTTTGACGCATTCTCTGCAAGATATGGGTTTATGCTTTTTGCCGGATGCCGTTTGGGAAGGAAGGAGCTTTTAGATCTGTACAGGCGGCTTCCGTTGGAATCCACGGACGAGGAGGCCAGAAGGAATATTGCATCCAGGCAGCCCCTGCTGTGGGTATAGCAGGGAACAAAGTTAGGATAGGAAGATATGATAGGATAGGAAGATATGATAGGATAGGAAGATATGATAGGACAGGAAAAAACGATGGAGCAGGAAACAAAAATAGAAGTAAGGGTTCAGGGACAGGAGGAAGAGGTATATTATCACCAGCCGGATCCGGACAGGATCCGCATGTATTATGAATATACCCAGGATCATTTCAGAAAAGGGCAGGACTATAACCTGAAGCTTTTTCGGTTTGATAAGGTGACAGGCTGGAAGAAGGATGAGAGAGGGCTTCTTCTTGCAGTCCAGGGGAAATGCATTTATAATACCCAGATCGACTGTGACGGGGAGCTGCGCCCAATGATCGACGAAACCCACAGGGCAGAACCGTTTTCTGCTTTTGTGCGCCTGGAGATCTACAAGAATGGAATTTTCCGCCTGCTGGCTGGAATGGGAGAAAAAGAGCAGGAGCACCATACTGTGATGATGGAGGGCGTTCCTGAGTTGGAACGGGAGCCTTTTGTGCCGGAGGAGCAGGAGGGCATGCTGTGGATCAGAACAGAAACATGTGATGGGGCTGTGAATCTGGAAGATTTTGGGTTTTCTATATTTAGGAAGGATGGGAGCTGCGTTTACCGTCAGGAAAACCATGACAAGGTTTTAAGCTTTACTTATGAGAGCTTTCCTTTTGGGTTTGCAGAAAACAGGGCTACCGGAGAACGGATCGCCGTCTGCTCCAGCCGTATGGAGCATGACGAGAGCTTTTTTGGATTTGGAGAACAGTATTCCCAGGTGGATAAGAAGATGCAGGAGGTAGATGTGTTTATCACCGATCCTTTGTCTGTAGGATCCCCCAGAACCTATGTGTCCCTTCCTTTTTATTTCAGCACCAAAGGATATGGGATTTACGTCAATACCCATTTCAGAAGCAAATTTTTTATGGGGAATCGCTCCAATCGAAGTGTAAGCTTTCACGTTTACGGGGAGCCCCTTTTGGATCTTTTTTATATTTATGGACGGGAGCCGAAGGATATTCTGCGCCGCTATACAGATATTACGGGAAAAAGCCCAATGGTTCCCAGGTGGTCTTTTGGCCTGTGGATGAGCCGCTGTTCGTATAAGACACAGGAGGAGGTTCTTTCTATTGCAAAAGAACTTCGACAGAGGGACATTCCCTGTGATGTGATTAATATTGACACGGACTGGTTTGAAATACCATGGGCCTGCGATTGGAAATTTGGAAGCAGCCATTTTCCGGATCCTGAGGCAATGATCCAGGAGCTTTCAGATGAAGGATTCAAGCTGAGCCTGTGGCAGAAACCTTATATCACAAGAGAGTTTCTTCCTGATCTGGCAGGGAAGATGGAGGAAAAGGGCTGGCTTCCTAAAAATAAGTTTGGAGAGATCGCCCGCGCCAATCCAGTGATCGACTTATCCAACCCAGACTGTGTGCGCTGGTATAAGGATCAGCTGCTGCGTCTTCATAGAATGGGCGTTCGTGTGATCAAGACAGATATGGGAGAGGGAGCGCCTGTGGAGGCAGAGTATTATGGATACAGCGGGGAGGAAATCCGCAATATTTATCCTTACCTGTATTCCAGAGCAGCTTATGAAGCGGCTCAGGAGGCTGGATATGATCCTATTTTATGGGGCCGGTCTACTTATGCAGGGGGACAAAAATACCCGATCCACTGGGCAGGGGATCCCTTTACCGACTTTGATGGACTCCGTTACAGCATACGATCCGGTCTTTCTATGGGAATGTCCGGGTTCACCTATTGGAGCCATGACATCGGAGGATTTCTTGGAAGGCCCACAGCAGAAGTATATCTTCGTTGGATGCAGGCAGGAATGTTCTGTTCCCATGTGCGCTGCCACGGAGCGGATAATCCCAGGGAGCCATGGAGCTTCGGGGAGGAAGCAGAGCGGATATTCCGAATATTTGATAAGCTGAGATACCGCTTGCTCCCCTATATTTATTCTACCGCTTATGGGAGGGGGAAAGAAGGGCTTCCTATGATGGAACATTTATATCTGTCCAATCCCTATGATCGGAATTGCCGCTCTATAGATGACCAGTGGATGTTTGGAGATGCTTTTTTAGTGGCTCCTGTTCTCAATGAAGGCGGGGAGCGGGAGGTATATTATCCGTCCGGGATATGGTATCAGTATTTTTCTAACCAAATATCAGAAGGAGAGCGGTTTGTCAATGTGAATGTCCCGTTGGACGATATGCCTCTTTACGTAAAGGGAGGGAGCATCCTTCCGATGGGGCCGGATATGGATTATGTGGGGGAACCGGATAAGGATGAATTGACCATATGCCTCTATTATAAAGAATCAGGAAGCACAAATTTCTCTTATTATGATGGGAAGGAATATACGTTTACGGCTCAATTTTCAGAACAAGGTGCAGTTTTGGATCTGGGCAGTTTCAAAAAAGCAGTACGGGTTCGTTTGATCGGAAGCTTTGGTGTCCGGGAGATAGACCGTGTGACAGGCGGATGTAGGATTGATATTTAAACAGTAAGCAGCAGTATTTTACAATTTGATGAAGTTTTTTTAAGCTGGCAATGATATAATAGAGCCAGGCAGAAAACGCAAAAAAGCCGGACAGGGTTTGACGTTCCCTGCCCGGCTTTTTAAAATCACAGCAGATTTTGGGGGTGAAACACATGAAAAACCGAATACTGGTGGCAGAGGATGAGGAATCTATAGGAGAGCTTTTGTGTATGAATCTGGAAGCGGCCGGCTATGAGACTGTATATGTAAGAGATGGGAAAGAGGCTGCCTCCCTTTTGCAGGCGGAGAGGGGACGGGCTGCAGACCTGGCTTTAGTAGATGTCATGATGCCTGGGTTTGATGGCTTTGAGCTCATGGATTTTTTCCTCCGCTTTGATATTCCGGTGATCTATCTGACTGCAAAAGGGGATGTTGCGTCCAAGGTGAAAGGGTTAAAGATGGGGGCAGAGGATTATATTGTGAAGCCCTTTGAGATCCTGGAGCTTTTGGTGAGAATGGAAAAGGTGTTAGAGCGGACAGGCAGGATGGGCCCCCGGCTTACGGCAGGCTCTCTGGAGATGGATCTGAGCAGCAGAAAAGTGTGGGAGTCTGGGAAAGAAATTCCCCTGAAACCCATGGAGTTCCATCTTTTGGCCGCTTTTTTGAAAAACAGAAACGTGGTTCTCAGCCGGGATCGTCTTTTAAATATGGTGTGGGGCAGTGATTATGAAGGGGAGACCAGAACCGTAGATGTCCATGTGGCAAGCCTGAGAAAAAAACTCAAAACTGCCTCGTCGATCCGGACCGTTCCCAAGGCTGGTTATCTCTTTGAAGATGGAAATTTTGCTGGGAGAGATGAAAGATGAAATTGAGAAATAAACTCACGATTTTGTTTGTGAGTCTTCTGGCTGTGTCTTTTAGCGTTTGCTTCCTGTTTTTGAACAGCTATTTTAAACGCTACACAGTATCTATGCTGGCGGAGAGCCAAATGGAAAACCTTTCGATCACTGGCCGGGCGTTCCGGCAAGTGGGGACAAGGGAGGATTTTGAACAGATGGGGACGGTGGCCCGGGATGCCTGGCTGCGGTATCAATTTGGATTATGCTACGGTTTTGGATATGCGCTGATTGGAAACGGCCGTCCTATGGTGAATAAGACCGATTACGAGATTTTGGATTTATCGGTCATGGACGCTCCTTTTCTGGTACAGGAGGTAGAGGGCAGGCAAATCCTTTTGGTGAGACAGGAATTAGAATATCCGGATGGCTTTGAGATATTGTCAGTAAAGGATATTACGCCTCAGTGGAACTATATGGAGCAGCAGCTGAAGGGGTACGGACTTTTATTTCTGACCGTATCCTTTGTGTCGGCTTTTCTTGTGGCTGTATGCTGCCGCCGTCTGCTGTCCTCTTTGGAGCAGCTTCGCAGGGCTGCCCTGTCGATCGGTGATGGAAAATTGGGAGCGACCGTTCCTGTCCGTTCTGCAAAAGATGAGGTGGGACAGGTGGGGGAGGCATTTAACCGCATGTCTGTCCAGGTGGAGCAAAAGGTGGAGGATCTGCAACTCTTGCTGGGAGCTATGGCCCATGAGATGAAAACGCCTATTACCTCTATTGTAGGGTATTCTGACAGTCTCCTTCATGTGCGCCTTCCAAAAGAGCAGCTGCAAAGAGGTCTGGAGCGCATATATGAGGCGGGGATGCGTATGGAAACAATGTCTTCTAAGCTTTTGAGCCTGGTGGGCATGTATGAAAATGAGGCGATCTCTATGGAATCCGTGGAGCTAAAGCAGATCATAAGCCGGGTGGAAAAGCAGGTCATAGAAGCAGTCCGGCAAAAAGAGGGAAGCTGCTGCTTTGTCTGCGGGCAGGAATGTGTGGTGAAGGGGGATCCTGTTTTGTTGGAATCCCTGCTTTTTAATCTGGTACAAAACAGTATTCGCGCCATTGACCGGGGAGGTAGGATATGGGTTAAGGCAGATAAGGCCAAGACAGATAGGGTCAGAGTTATCGTGGTGGATGATGGCTGTGGGATACCGGCGGAGGACCTGCCCAATGTGACAAAGGCATTTTTTATGGCGGATAAGTCAAGGAGCCGAAGCCAGGGAGGTTCCGGCCTGGGGCTGGCCCTGTGTGAACGTATTGTCAGGCTTCATGGAGGAAAGCTTCACATTCAAAGCCAGGAGGGAGAGGGAACCAGTGTCACAGTGGAATTTCCAGAAGATGGTTTGTGCTGATCCGGCGGAAGCATGCAGATCGTGTTTACAAAAGATTTACAGCCCGATGAATACTTTGGAACGTTTTTCTGATAGGATGAAAGCGCAGGGAAACTCAAGGATAATAAGGAAAAAGAAGCGGAAAGTTTCCAAAAATGTTTCCAAAAATATTTCCGAAAACAATTTTGGAAAGCCTGGCAAAAAGGAGAAACCATATGAGACTGGAGAAAAAGAGAAGAACGATAAAATTGATGAAAAAGAGGGGAAGAATGTGGGGAAGCATTGCTTTTTTTCTTGCGGCGGTTCTTTTGGCAGGATGCGGGCAGAGGAAGCAAAAATCGGTAATCGGGCCAAGGGAAGAGACAACAGCGGAGACATCGGAGGAGATGGGGGAGGATCCCGTGACAAATGGGCTGGAAAGTGGGATGAGGGAGGCCTGTCTGTCTGTGACTGATACGGACTGTCTCAAGGCTCAGGTGGAAGTGCCGGATTGCTATGAGGATCATATAATAGAAGATTGGATGGAGCTTACTGCACATGCTCCTGTCCTGGTTCCTCAGGTGAAAACCATGCCGGTTCAGCGTTTTTCGCCCCGGATTTATAGCCGGGAAGAAGCAGGGAGGCTTAGGGGGATTCTTGGGAAGACGGTCGGGGTGACATGGGAGGAAAGAGAGGCGACTGGGGAGAAGGGGCTGATGAGATTCCAGTCAGAAGATCACAGCTATCATCTGGATATACACCCTGGAAAAGAGGGAGAGAACCTTTCCATTCTCTGGCTCACCAATCAATTCCAATCCTTTGGAAGCAGCAGCTCGTTTGATTCCCACGATCTGTCAGGGCTGGATCTGGAAAAAGAGGAGAAGGAGAAATGGGAGCAGCATGTGAAAGCGTTGGGAGACCAGCTGGTGAAAGACCTGGGACTTTTGGAAGGAAAGGACAAAAGCCAGATGGTTCTCAGGGATCTTCAGTGGAGGGGCATACAGAAAATAGGGAAACAGGGGGAGTGGATGAATGATGGGGAATACGGGATCAAGCTTTTTTATGAAAAGCAGGCAGGCCATGTTCCGATTGTACACAGTCCGGTCGGCCAGGGGGAAAACGGACGAAGCGAGTATTTAACTCTTTCCTATACAAAAGAGGGGACGTTGCTGGAGGTAAAGCATATTGGCTCCATGGAGGTGAAAGGAAAAGAAAGCGGAGAGGAAAGCAGAGAGGAAAGTGGGTTCCTTCTTCCTTTTGATCCGATAGCCAAGCTTGCGGGACAGTATTTTAAGACATGTTATAACAGCCAGGAATCTCTGGAAGACTTAGGAGCAGGAGTAAGAAAAGCAGATGTAAAGATAGATGAGGTGGGATTGGAATATTTCACCTATTTTGATGGCAGTGCCGGGGGAGGAGAGCTGATCCCTGTATGGAATTTTTACGGAACCATAGAAGGAGAGATGGATCCGGAGGCGCTGCTTTCAGCGGGAAAGAAGCTGGAAAGCAGAACGAAGAGAGGGATCCTTCTCACCATTGACGCCAGAGATGGCTCCATCCTTACTTCGGACAGGTGATCTCCATGACTTTTTCGATCATGTGGTGGAGCATCTGGCTCTGCTCTGTATCCGCTGCTTTATAGTAAACCTCTTTTCCGATCCTGCGGCTGACGATGAGCCCTCGGTTTCGCAGAGGGCGCAGGTGGTGGGAGACAGCAGGGCTGGACATGCCCATCATGGCGGAAATATTGATCACACATTCCTCACAGTGGCAGAGAAGCCAGAAAATGCGCACCCGGGTCGTGTCCCCCAGCTGCTTGAAAACCTCTGCTACCAGCTGGAAGTCCTCGATTCGGGACAGCTGCCCGCATAAGGATTCCAGGTTGTGCTCATCGCTGTGGTGATGGGGTAATGATCCTGTCATAATGAATCCCTCCTTAAAGTCAAAATTTTTCCTGAATATATCGATAGAATGACAGCGGATTCCGTCAGGGTTCCGCTGCTTTTTGTCTGTATAAAGCAAAAATGCTGAGAGTATTATACAACGGCCGGAAAAAGGAAACAAGATTTTATGTAAATTCCTTAAAAACTTCTTGTCAATTCCCAGAATTTGTACTATGATAGACATACAAGTGGTAGAAAGTGGTTTTAAGTGGTAGAAGATGGTTGTTCAGTGGATATCATCAGCAGATAGGGGGATCTGATTTCCCTGTGCTGTCTGCCCACCGCTCTGCTGAAGGGCAGGTGATACGGTATGTTCATGGGTGAATACAATCATACAGTGGATGCGAAGGGACGTCTCATCGTACCTTCCAAGTTCAGGGAGCAGTTAGGCGACGAATTCGTGGTGACGAAGGGCCTTGATAACTGCCTTTTTGTGTATGAGAATTCAGAATGGGCTGCCCTGGAGGAAAAGCTGCGGACCCTTCCTCTCACCAACGCTGCGGGACGTAAATTCTCACGTTTCCTGTTGGCGGGAGCTACTGCCTGTGAAGTGGACAAGCAGGGACGGATCCTTCTTCCGGCTGTGCTGCGTGAATTTGCCGGGATCGGAAAGGATGCAGTGCTTGTGGGAGTGGGAAGCCGTATTGAGATATGGAGCAGGGAGCGGTGGCTGGAAGCCAACGCCTTTGATGATATGGAAGAAATTGCAGAACATATGGAAGGTTTGGGAATTTAATGGAGACAGCATTTGTACATAAATCCGTACTCTTATACGAGACTGTGGGGAGCTTGAATATTAAGCCCGGCGGGATCTATGTGGACGGAACCCTGGGGGGAGGCGGACACGCCTATGAAGTGTGTAAGCGTTTGGGGAGCGGACGCCTCATTGGCATCGACCAGGATGGAGACGCGATCGCAGCGGCAAGCCGCAGGCTGGCTCCCTTCGAGGACAAGGTGACCATTGTCAGGAGCAATTATTCCAATATAAAAGAAGTACTGGCACAGCTGGAGGTAGAGCGGGTAGATGGGATATACCTGGATCTGGGTGTATCTTCCTATCAGCTGGACACGGCATCCAGGGGATTTACTTATAGAGAAGACGCACCTTTGGATATGAGGATGGATCAGAGAAATCCTCTCACTGCGGCAGACATCGTGAATACCTATAGTGAAGGTGAGCTATACCGGATCATTCGGGATTACGGGGAAGATAATTTTGCTAAAAATATTGCAAAGCATATTGTAAGAGCGAGGGAGGGCAGTCCCATTGAAACGACAGGGCAGCTGGCGGAGATCATAAAGGGCGCGATCCCAGCGAGAGTAAGGGCTGCAGGGGGACATCCTGCAAAGCGTACCTTCCAGGCCATAAGGATTGAGTGCAACCGGGAGTTAGATGTACTGGAGCAGTCGATTGACGCTATGATAGCGCTGTTGAATCCAGGGGGAAGGCTCAGCATCATTACCTTTCACTCTCTGGAAGACAGGATTGTGAAGAATCGTTTTCGGCTCAATGAGAATCCTTGTATCTGTCCGCCGGATTTTCCGGTGTGCGTGTGCGGAAGAAAGAGCAGGGGAAAAGTGATAACGAGAAAACCCATCCTTCCTTCTGAGGAGGAGCTTGAGGAGAACAGCCGGGCGTCAAGCGCTAAGCTAAGGGTCTTTGAAAGGGGAGAGGAGTAGGGATTGGGATCAGGATCGGGCTGCCAGACCAGGCAGCTGTTCAAGGGGTTATGGATCCGCGCGTGAAATTGATTTTTATGGGAAAATGGATTTTTGGTGCAGATCTTTTTCGGAAGGGAGGATAGGACTATGGCCGCCAGAAGGCAGGCGCCGGCAGTGCGCAGGAATCGTGGTACTACACAGAGAAATGTGAGAAATACGAAAGAGATGTATGGAAGTTCCTATGTACAGGGCGCTGCAGCTCCCAAGCTGAAGCCGCATTCCCGTCCAGAAGAAGAACGGCATCAGAGGCCTCAAAGGAAGGGGACTGCTGCCAGTTCTGTCCGCATCTCCCACAGGATACGGAGAAATCAGGAGAGGGCTATGTATGTAGATCTCCCTTATGTGGTTCTTCTGACCATTGCCTCCATGTTTACTTTGTATCTCTGTGTCAGCTATCTTCAGGTTCAGTCCTCGATCACAGCCCGGATGCATAATATTGAGAGGCTGGAGAGCCAGTTGGAAAAGCTCAAGGCAGAAAATGACGCTCTGGAGACCAATATCAATACCAGCATCGATCTGAATAAGATCTATGAGATCGCAACCAAGGAGCTGGGAATGGTCTATGCCAAAAAGGATCAGGTGCTGTTGTATGACAAGACGGAGAGCGAGTATGTAAGACAGTATGAAGACATACCGGAGCACTAATGCTGGAGGTGTCATGGGAAAAAGAAAGGGAGACAGAAAGGACCGTTACCGCGGCAAGTCTTATTACCCAAAGTACATACAAGATAAGCTGGCAATCACCTTTTTGGTGATTACGCTGGCTTTATTTGCGTTGGTTATGATCCTGCGCGATATTATTAAAAATAATAATGAACAGTATAACAAGATCGTATTGTCCCAACGGCAGCAGGAGTATGACAGCCGGACGATCCCCTACAGGCGGGGGGATATTGTGGATCGGAATGGTACATATCTGGCTACCAGCGACAAAGTGTATAATCTGATCATCGATCCGGGCCAGATCATGGATAAACCAGAATATTATCTGGAGCCTACCATACAGGCCCTGGTCACCAGCTTCGGCTTTGATGCCGGGGAGCTGAGAGCTCTCATTGAGGAGCGGAAGGATACTGCTTATTTAAGGTATAACAAGGGGCGTCAGCTTACCTATGACCAGAGGATCGCCTTTGAACAGCTGGCCAAGGATACCAACGAGGCCTACAGTAAAAGTGATGATGATGGAGAATCCAGAAAAAGGGTAAAAGGGATCTGGTTTGAGGACGAGTACAAGCGGATCTATCCTTATAATTCTCTTGCCTGCAGCGTTCTGGGCTTTACCAGCAGTGATGGAAGCGTGGGGACAGGAGGCATAGAGCAGTATTATAACAGCAGCCTGATCGGGGTCAACGGAAGGGAGTACGGCTATCTGGATGAGGAATCCAACCTGGAGGGCGTGATCAAGCCTGCTTCAAACGGAAATACCGTAGTATCCACCATTGATGTAAATATACAGAATATTGTGCAGAAATATATTGATGAGTGGCAGACCAACGTGGGAAGTAAGGTGACGGCAGCCATTGTGATGGATCCCAACAGCGGCGAGATCCTGGGAATGGGAACCAGCAATAAATTTGACCTGAATAACCCAAGAGATGTATCCGGTTACACAGAGGAGGAGCTTTTGGCCTTGGGAAAGAAGGAGGCCATGGCAGTTTACCGCAGGGAACATGACGGAGCTTCCATTACAGAGGATCAGGTATTCCAGAATTTTTCCAGGGAGGATGTGCTTTCTTATGGCCAGCAGGTGGCGTGGAATCAGATCTGGAGGAATTTCTGTGTCAGCGATACCTACGAGCCGGGTTCCCCTTCCAAGATCTTTACCATTGCAGCAGGATTGGAGGAAGGAGTTTTAAAAGGGAACGAGAGCTTTGAGTGTACGGGTTTTCTCCATGTAGGAGACTATAATATTAAGTGTACGGCATGGAGAAAGGGCGGGCACGGGTGGCTGAATCTGGAGGAATCCCTGATGCAGTCCTGCAACGTAGCCATGATGCGCATCGGTTCCATGATGGGGAAGGAAAACTTCACCAAATATCAGAGGATTTTTGGCTTTGGAGATAAAACAGGCATTGATCTGCCAGGTGAGGCGGATACCAGCGGGCTGGTATACAGTGCGGAAAATATCGGTCCTACGGACCTGGCAACCAACTCCTTTGGCCAGAACTATAACTGTACCATGATACAGATGGCTGCTGCCTTCTGTTCTGTCATCAATGGAGGTTCCTACTATGAGCCCCATGTGGTAAAACAGATCCTGAATGAACAGGGGGCTGTGGTGGAGAAAAAAGAACCGGTTTTGGTGCGGGAGACAGTTTCCAAATCCACAGCTGATTTCCTCAAGGAGGCAATGTTTCAGACCGTAGAAAACGGAACCGGAAAGGCAGCCCAGGTGGCAGGATATGAGGTGGGCGGAAAGACGGGAACTGCGGAAAAGCAGCCGCGAAGCGCGAAAAATTATCTCGTATCCTTTGCCGGATTTGCTCCCATTGAGGATCCCCAGGTTTTTGTCTATGTGATTATTGACACGCCTAATTATCCGCCAGGAGAGCAGCAGGCCCACAGCTCCTATGCCAGTGCCATTTTTTCTAAGATCATGGGAGAAGTCCTTCCATATATGAATGTATTTCCTGCGCTGGATCTGCCGGAAGAACAGACAAACCAGGAAGGGGCTGCCCCTTCTGAAGGGATCAATGAGCCGTCATCGGAGGCAGCGGAAGGAGAGAGCGAGACGCCTCAGGAGACGCAGAAGCAATACGAGACGGACGAATATGTACCGGATGGGGAGCCTGGGGAGGAAGGCGGAAGCGGTGTTCCTGACGCAGTTCCTACGATAGAAGGACAGGAGACAACTGGTTTGGAGGAAGGACAGGAGACAGAGGAAAAGGAAGTCCGGGAGACAGAGGAAAAGCCGGAAGAAGGAACGGGGATTTCTGCTGAATCCGGCGGGGGGAGATCATAAACCCTCCCCCTGATCCATATATTTTATGGATAAAGACGGATGCCGGGGTTTTCCATGAATGCCAATTTAACCAAGCATAGAAAAAACACAGCCGTCCTGGGACTGATCATTGTTTTGGCAATGACGGTTCTTTTGGGGCGGCTCGGTTTTCTTATGCTGTTTTGTTCCGAACATTACGGCTCTATGGCAGAGGATCTTCACCAGAGGGAGAGGACGATCAAAGCTGCCAGAGGCCGCATTATTGATGCAAATGGAGTGGTGATCGCTGATAACAGGACCGTGTGTACGATCTCGGTCATATACAGCCAGGTAAAGGATCGGGAGCAGGTGATCCGGGTTCTGTGCGAAGAACTGGATCTGGAGGAGGAACAGGTGCGCAAAAAAGTGGAAAAACGCAGCTCCCGTGAGATCATTAAAACAAATGTGGATAAGTCCCTTGGGGATAAAATCCGCTCCTATGGCCTGGAGGGGGTGAAGGTAGACGAGGATTACAAGCGGTATTATCCCTTTGACAGCTTAGCCTCTAAGGTTCTGGGATTTACAGGAGGGGATAACCAGGGGATTATTGGGCTGGAGGTAAAGTATGAGAAGTATTTAAAGGGGGAAAGCGGGCGCATCCTCACCATGTCTGACGCCAGAGGGGTAGAATTGGAAAATGGGGCGGAGGAACGGCTGGAGCCGGTGGCAGGACGGGATCTTTATATCAGCTTGGATGTGAATATCCAGGAATATGCCCAGCAGCTGGCGTATCAGACCCTGGAAAAGAAAAATGCAAAAGGGGTGTCTGTGATCGTCATGAATCCCCAGAATGGGGAGCTGATGGCCATGGTCAATGTACCGGAGTTTAACCTGAATGATCCCTTCACCCTGGGTCAGAATTTAAAGAGCGAAAGCCTTAGAAGGCAGGCTGAGGAAATGGAAGCCTCCAGGCAGGAAGAAGGGAAGGCACAGCCGTCTGGAACAGGGACGGTCCAGGATCGTCTGAACCGGATGTGGAGGAATGCCTGCATCAACGATACATATGAACCTGGTTCTACCTTTAAGATCATCACTGCGGCAGCAGGCCTGGAATCAGGGGCAGTGAGCCTTACGGATTCTTTTTCCTGTCCGGGGTTCCGCATTGTGGAGGACCGGAGGATCCGCTGCCACAAGGCAGGGGGACATGGGACAGAAACCTTTCTTCAAGGGGTTATGAATTCCTGTAATCCGGTGTTTATCGATGTGGGACAAAGGCTGGGGACAGACCGGTATTACCAGTATTTTACCCAGTTCGGCCTGAAGGAGAAGACCGGCATCGATCTTCCGGGAGAGGCGGCCACGATCATGCACAAGAAGGAGAATATGGGAGCGGTGGAGCTGGCCACCGTTTCCTTCGGCCAGTCTTTTCAGATCACTCCCATCCAGCTGATCACCACAGCCGCTTCTATTGTCAATGGAGGAAACCGGGTCACTCCTCACTTTGGACTGAAAGCAGTGAGCAGGGACAAAACATCGGTTCACCGTTTTGAGTATCCGGCCGGGGAGCGGATCTTGTCTGAGGAGACCAGCGCTTCTATGCGCTATGTGCTGGAGCAGGTGGTAGCGGAGGGAAGCGGAAAAAAGGCAGCCCTTGAGGGCTTTCGCATTGGAGGAAAGACTGCCACCTCTGAGAAGCTCCCGCGAAGCCTGAAAAAATATATATCCTCTTTTATCGGCTTTGCCCCAGCGGAGGATCCAAAGGTAATGGCTCTTATCACCATTGACGAGCCGGAGGGGATCTATTACGGCGGGACCATAGCGGCCCCGGTCATTGGACAGCTTTTTGAGAATATCCTTCCATACCTTGGAATTGCAAAAAACGCAAGTAGTTGATTATTCCCTGAAAAAGACGTATACTATTTACCAAACGGGGCGAAGTGCCTGCAGTAAATAAGACATACATATGAGATTGAGGTGCCTTTATGATTCATGAAACCATATTAGCGATTATTATTGCCTTTGCCATCAGCGCACTGCTCTGTCCGGTGATCATTCCTTTTCTCCACAGGCTGAAATTCGGACAGCAGGTCCGGGACGACGGTCCCCAGACCCACTTGAAAAAGCAGGGGACTCCCACTATGGGAGGTCTGATTATCCTCAGCAGCATCATTATCACATCCGTGTTTTATATTCCCAGATACCCAAAGATCATTCCTGTCCTGTTTGTAACCGTAGGATTTGGCATTATCGGGTTTTTGGATGATTATATTAAGATTGTGATGAAACGCTCTGAGGGTTTGAATCCGATCCAGAAGCTGATGGGACAGATCGTCATTACGGGCATCTTTGCCTGGTATCTGTTAAAGAGCGGGGAAGTGGGAACCGATATGCTGATCCCTTTTACCGGCGGTTTTAGGTCAGGACGTTTTCTGTCCCTTGGGATATTTTTTGTCCCAGCTTTGTTTTTTATTGTTCTTGGAACAGACAACGGGGTAAACTTTACCGATGGATTAGACGGACTGTGCACCAGTGTGACTATATTGGTAGCCACCTTTTTGACCATTGTGGCAGTAGGGGAGGATATGGGGATCAGCCCTATTACCGGCGCGGTTGTGGGAAGCCTTCTCGGCTTTCTCCTTTTTAACGTATATCCGGCCAAAGTATTTATGGGCGACACAGGCTCCCTGGCTCTGGGCGGCTTTGTGGCTGCAGCCAGCTATATGATGCGCCTTCCCCTGTTTATTCCCATTATTGGGCTGATCTATCTGGTGGAAGTGCTGTCCGTCATTATCCAGGTGACTTATTTCAAACGGACCGGAGGAAAACGTATCTTTAAAATGGCCCCCATCCACCATCATTTCGAGCTGTGCGGCTGGTCAGAGACCCGCGTGGTGGCTGTGTTTGCCATTGTAACCGCGATCCTCTGCATGACAGCCTATCTGGGCCTGTAGCAGGAAAATGGACGTGGGCCAAACAACGAAAGGAGGCAGTTGACAGATGAACCAAAGCCAGAGAGTGTTAGTGGCCGGAGCCGGGGTCAGCGGGATCGCTGCAGCGAAGCTGATCCTTGACCGGGGCGGCGAGGTTGTGCTTTACGACAGCAATGCAGCCCTGCCTGAGGAAGAAATAAAGGAAAAGTTTGACAAATCTGCAAAGAAGGTCACCGTCGTTCTAGGAGAATTAAAGAGGTCGGATCTTCTGGGAGTGGAGCTTTGCATCATCAGTCCCGGCATCCCTCTCACCAGCCCCTTTGTGGCGGTGGTGGATGATGCCAAGATCCCTATTTTAGGGGAGATTGAGCTGGCTTACCAGTGCGGGCTGGGACAGCTGGCAGCCATTACGGGGACCAATGGGAAGACGACCACAACCGCCCTCACCGGTGCTCTTTTAAGGACACGGTATGAGGAAACCTTTGTGGTGGGAAACATTGGGGAACCGTATACGGCCAAGGCTCTGGAAATGACGGAGCAGTCTATGACGGTGGCTGAAATATCCAGCTTCCAGCTTGAGACGATCATGGATTTTAAGCCCCATGTCAGTGCGATCTTAAATATTACCCCCGACCATCTGGACCGTCACGGAACCATGGAAAATTATATCCGCACCAAGGAGTGTATCACCCTCAATCAGACAGAGGAGGATATAGTGGTATTAAACTACGATGATCCGGTGCTGAGGGAGTTTGGCCAGGAGCCTGAGTTAAGACCAAGGGTGGTATGGTTTTCCAGCAGGGAAACCCTGAAAGAAGGTTTTTTCCTGGAGGGCGACGAGATCGTCTGCCAGAGGGAGGGCCGCCGGATTCAGCTGGTGAATGTCCATGACCTTAAACTTTTGGGACGGCATAACTATGAAAATGTTATGGCTGCCTGCGCCATTGCCATGGAGTTTCAGGTGCCTGCAGAGCAGATCACCCGGGTGTTAAAGGAATTTCAGCCAGTGGAGCACAGGATCGAGTTTGTGCGGGAGAGGACGGGAGTCCGTTATTATAATGATTCCAAGGGAACCAACCCGGATGCTGCGATCCAGGCCCTTCGCGCTATGCCCGGGCCGACCCTTCTCATTGCCGGCGGATATGACAAAAACGGCCAGTATGACGCATGGGCCAGGGAGTTTGCCGGAAAGGTGAAGTATCTGGTGCTCATCGGACAGACAAGGGATAAGATCGCAGAGTGTGCCAAAAAGCATGGTTTTACAGAGATTATGTACGCGGAGGATCTGCAGGAGGCGGTGCAGGTCTGCGCAGTTTATGCGGACAGCGGAGACTATGTGCTTTTGAGCCCAGCCTGCGCCAGCTGGGGGATGTTTCAAAATTTTGAGGAGCGTGGGCGCGTGTTTAAGGAATGTGTCATGGCTCTGTAGGAGGTAAATGCGTATGGCGGGAAAGGCGCAGCCTATGCCCCAAAAGAAAAAGAAGGCAAAGCGTTTTTATGATTACAGCCTTCTGTTTTGCATCATTTTTCTTACGGCTTTTGGGCTGGTAATGATCTACAGCGCCAGCTCCTATTCTGCCCAGCTAAATGATGCCTACAAGGGAAACAGCGCCTATTTCATGCAGAGACAGGCGGGAATTGCTGCTGTAGGTTTTGTGGGAATGCTGATCGTTTCCAAAATGGATTATCATATATTTGCACGTTTTTCTGTGGCGGCCTATGTTCTTTCCTATGTTCTCATGATTGCCGTAAGCTTTATTGGCCGTGAGGTAAATGGTAAGCGCCGCTGGCTGGCTTTAGGGCCTCTCAGCTTCCAGCCAACGGAGTTTGTGAAAATTTCACTGATCGTGCTTCTGGCGGCAGTGATCACAACCTTAGGGCCAAAGATCAATAAGTGGTCCAATATGGGGCTGATCGTGGGTCTGACCCTTCCGATCGCAGGATTGGTTACGATGAATAACTTGAGCTCTGGTATTATCATCTGCGGGATCGCCTTTGTCATGCTTTTTGTAGCCTGTAAGGTGAAATGGCCTTTCTTCGGCATCGGGGCAGTGGGACTTACGACCCTCATGTTTGCGGGGCCCATCGGAAAGGTTTTGATGAACATCGGCCTTCTGGCCCCTTACCAGTACCGCCGTATTGAGGCCTGGCTGAATCCGGAATCTGACCCTACGGATAAAGGCTTTCAGATCCTCCAGGGACTCTATGCCATTGGCTCCGGCGGGCTGACAGGCAAGGGATTGGGAGAGAGTATCCAGAAGCTGGGATTTTTGCCGGAGTCCCAGAATGATATGATCTTTGCGATCATCTGTGAGGAATTGGGATTTTTTGGAGCAGTATCCATTATTTTGATCTTTCTTTTTTTGATCTATCGCTGTATGCTTATTGCAAACAATGCGCCGGATCTGTTCGGCGCGCTTTTGGCAGTAGGAGTTATGGGACATATTGCGATCCAGGTGATCCTGAATATTGCGGTGGTAACGAATACCATTCCCAATACAGGGATCACCCTCCCCTTTATCAGCTACGGAGGAACATCGGTGCTGTTCCTTCTGGCAGAGATGGGGATCGTCCTCAGCGTTTCCAACCAGATCCGAATGGAAAAGTAAGAAGACATGCACAGAGGGGCACGTTCTGGCATATGCTTTAACAGAAGGGTGTTTTCTGCAGAAGGCATACATACCAGGAGGTGTCCCATTGTCTGTCATTCAGGTTCGCGGCCTTAAAACGCTAAAAGGGGAATTGACCATACAAGGTTCTAAAAATGCAGTGCTGCCAATGCTGGCGGCAGCTTTTCTCCACAGGGGAGTTACGGTTTTGCGCAACGTGCCCCGCATCCGGGATGCAGCATATATGACAGAGATACTGGAAAGCCTGGACTGCCGCTGCCGCTGGCAGGAGGGGGAGCTCACAGTGGATGCAAAGGAGGCAGGAGGAAATCAGATCCCCGAATATTATGTCACATCTATGCGCTCATCGGTCTTGTTTTTAAGCGCTCTTTTGGGAAGGACGGGAGAGGGGATCAGCTCTTATCCGGGAGGCTGCCTGATCGGGGCCAGACCGATCGATCTGCACCTAAAGGTGTTAAAAGCCTTTGGGGGACAGGTGGAGGAGACAGAAGGAAAGCTTCATGTTTTCTGTAAAGAGAGAAGAGGGCTTGTGGGGGCGGATATTGATCTTCCTTATCCAAGTGTGGGAGCAACGGAGCAGGCGATCATTGCGGCTGTGGCAGCCCGGGGAGACACCAGGATCCGGGGGGCGGCCAGGGAGCCGGAGATCCTTCAGCTGTGTACCTTCCTTAATAATATGGGTGCTTCCATTGAAGGAGGCGGGGAAAGCTGCCTTAAGATACAGGGAGGAAGGAAACTTCATGACAGCTGTTATGAGGTGGAGGGGGATCGGATCGTAGCAGGAACCTATGGTGCGGCAGCGGCAGCTGCGGGAGGGGAGATCCTCCTTCGGGGAATTGATCCCGGAATCTTGGAGGAGCCTTTAAAAGCCCTGAGGCAGGCCGGTGTGTTTGTGAGGGAGGATCCCAGGGGAAAACAGATTTTGTTAAAGGCCAGCGGCCGTCCCCGTCCCCTGAAGCTTGAAACCGGCCCATATCCTGCCTTTCCCACAGATCTCCAATCTCCTTTTATGGCATTTTTGTCCGCAGGGCAGGGAGAGAGCATGATCCGGGAGAAGGTTTTTGAGGGACGTTTCCGGGCAGCCCTGGAGCTTCAGAAAATGGGGGCAGAGATCCGGATCGAGGGACAGACTGCATGGATCCAGGGCCATTATCCTTTAAAGGGAGCGGAGGCTGCCGCCTGCGACCTGCGGGGAGGAGCGGCTCTCATTGCGGCGGCCCTGGCAGCGGAAGGGATCAGCGAGATAAGCGGATGCCGCCATATTGAGCGGGGATATGAGGATATATGCAGGGATCTGCAGCTTTTGGGGGCGGATGCAAAATGGACGAAAAGGCAGGAACCGTTTTTGGCAGAGCAGGCGCAGGAATATGAAAATTGCAGCAGAAAAGGATAATAAGGTACGGGAATGAGAGAGAACGACAGAAAACAGCATTTAGGAGCAGGGATCGCCCTGGCAGCCGTATTGTTGGCAGCGATCCTGCTCCTGTCCATACAGATCCGGGATGTGACTGTCACAGGGAGCCAGCACTACTCACAGGAGCAGATCCGGGAGCTTTTATTTTCTGGCCAGTGGGAGCGCAATTCAGCCTGGGCGTATATGTCCGATCGGTTCCATCTGCGCCCTCACCGCCAGATCCCTTTTGTGGAGGACTACAAGCTGGTGTTCCACAGTCCCTTCCATGTGGAGGTCATTGTCTATGAGAAAAGCATTGTAGGCTATGTGTCTTATATGAGCAGTTATATGTACTTTGACAAAGACGGGATCGTGGTGGAGAGTTCCGGAAGCCAGCTTTCCGGGGTTCCGTGGATCACCGGGCTGGAGTTTGGGCAGATCGTGCTGCACCGTCCCCTTCCCGTATCGGACAAGCGGATCTTTGAGGAGATTTTGAATCTGACCCAGCAGCTTTCCCTTTATGACATCCAGGTAGACCGGATCCGCTATGATCCCCATGGACAGGCCTCCCTTTTTATTGGAAAAATGGAGGTTTCCATGGGAGACAGCCGTGATATAGATGGGAAAATATCTATTTTAAGCGACATTCTCCGTTCTCAGCCTCAGCTGGCAGATATAGATGGGATCATGAAGCTGGACGACTATTCGGAGACTACGAGCGGAGGGGGGATTACCTTTAAAAGGCGGTAATACAGACCAGCCAGGCAGAACATTTTGAGCTTGCGGAGGATTCACGAGGATTTCCAGCTATCGTCCGAAAAAATACAAAAACTCAAGTGAAAATAGGCTTGAAATTTTCAACAAAATCTCTTATAGTATTAGTTAGACCAGAAATCAATGAGAATTTGATATAGTAAGATCAATGGAATACATGGATTTAAGAGGCAGTCAGGGAATATAAGGAGGATACAATCTTGATAGAGATTAATATAAACGAGTCAGAGAATGCCGCTCGGATCATTGTGGTGGGCGTAGGCGGAGCCGGAAACAATGCGGTAAACCGTATGATCGACGAGAACATTGCAGGGGTGGAGTTTATCGGGATCAATACAGATAAACAGGCCCTTCAGTTCTGTAAGGCTCCTACCGCTATGCAGATCGGTGAGAAGCTGACCAAGGGACTGGGTGCAGGAGCCAGGCCGGAGGTGGGAGAGAAGGCCGCAGAGGAGAGCTCTGAGGAGATTTCCCAGGCATTAAAGGGCGCGGATATGGTGTTCGTTACCTGTGGTATGGGAGGCGGTACAGGTACAGGAGCCGCTCCGGTGGTTGCAAAGATCGCTAAAGATATGGGGATCCTGACCGTAGGTGTAGTGACAAAGCCCTTCCGTTTTGAGGCAAAGGCCCGCATGAGCAATGCTTTGGCGGGAATTGAACATTTAAAGAACAGCGTGGATACTCTGATCGTGATCCCTAACGACCGTCTGCTTGAGATCGTAGACCGCCGCACCACAATGCCTGATGCGTTAAAGAAGGCAGATGAGGTGCTCCAGCAGGCAGTTCAGGGAATCACAGATCTGATCAATGTACCTGGACTGATCAATCTGGACTTTGCAGATGTCCAGACGGTTATGATCGACAAGGGTATCGCCCATATCGGTATCGGAAAGGCAAAGGGAGACGATAAGGCCATCGAGGCAGTGAAGCAGG